>JANOTN010000098.1:0-53287 GCA_031416375.1 Ilumatobacteraceae bacterium | reverse complement strand
AGACGCAGCTCGCGATCGAGCTCACGAGCACGCCCGGCGGCGGTGGCACCCTCTGGAAGCTCTGGCTGTTCGGCCGCTTCGGCGACTTCGGGCTCGATGTCGAGTTCCCGACGCAACGTTTCAACCGAATTCTCGAGCCGGAGTTTGGCCTCGGCCTGCTCGATCTCCGATCGATGCGAACGCTG
This sequence comes from Ilumatobacteraceae bacterium, assembly GCA_031416375.1. GTDB lineage: Bacteria > Actinomycetota > Acidimicrobiia > Acidimicrobiales > Ilumatobacteraceae > Ilumatobacter. The sequence goes on along the minus strand of JANOTN010000098.1, from coordinate 53,102 downwards.
TCGGGTCTCGTCGAGTTGGCGTTCAGATTCTGAGCGCTGCTTGCGAGCAACGTCGAGGCCGGTTGTCAGCGCTCGGACTTCGTCACTCTGGCGACGTCGCTGTTCCGCGAGTTCGTCGTGCTCGACCTCGACGACGACGCTGTGGACTTCGACGAGACGCGCCAAACGATCGATCGCGACGAGCGAACGTTCGATCTGCAGGCGCCGTTCGGCAGCGCCCAAGCGGGCTTCCTTGTCGGCCTCAAGTCGACGTTCGTTCTCGACTATTCGGCTTTCGAGAAACTGTTGACGGTCGTGCAGACCGGCATTGCGAACTTCGAGTTCGCGACGGCGTGACGAGAGGGCGGCGGCGCGGCCCTCCATCTCAGCCCGCAACTCCCCACGTGCCCGCGCCGAGTCGGCCTCGGCCTGCTCGTCGGCGTCGAGTGTCGGCAGCAGTGCCTCGAGATCCGCAATCCGGGCACGCTCGCGATCGATGTGAGTGGTCAGCTCATCGGCGGTGCGATCGAGCCCCTCAAGTTCAGACTGCGATTGGCGGCGTTGGCCGAGCGCACGCGACAAGCCTTCAGACGCGGCGGTGAAGCGGGCGTCGTTCTGGTCGAGTTTGCGGTTGAGTTCGAGTTCCGTCTTGCGGTGGGTTTCAAGAGACGTTCTTGCGCTGGCGAGCACCTGTTCGGCGGTGACCAGCGCAGAAGTTGTGTGCTCCGCGTTCTGTTTGGCGTCATTCAAGGCTGCGGCCGTTGCACCACCGGCTGCAGCACCAATCCGCCAGCCGGTCGGGGCGAACCGATCACCGGCTTCGGTCACGATCACGGCATCGGGGTGAGCGAGGGCGGCTTCGATCGCATGGTCGAGCGACTCGACCCGTACGGCGTTGCCGACGAGTGCGTCGAGTAACCCGGTCATCCCCGCCCGACCTGATCGAACGTGCGGAAGCACCGATTCTCCGACGCCAGGAACGGGTGCATAGTGGGCCCGAATCCCTGCCGCCAGCACGGCTCCACTGGTGTTCGACTCACGCAGTGCGGCGAGCGCCCGTTGCGCTGACACCGGGCCGTCGACAACGACTGCCGTCAATGCTTCACCCAGCGCGGCTTCCACGGCTGCCTGCCAGCCGGGGTCAATCTCGACGAGGTCGAGCAACGTGCCGAGCACTCCATCGACGCCTGCAAGCCGTTCGGCACTGGCTCGGGCGCGCCCTGCGTCGAGCGCCAACTGCAAGGCCTCGACGCGTGCGCGCCAACGCGAGGCGGCCTCTGATGCGTCGTGACGCTCGGCGGTGCATCGCTCGAACGCTTCCTCGGACGCCATCCGGTGCTGCTCTGCCGCCTCGACTTCGGCGACGAGGGGAGATTCGACCGACTCAGCCTGGCTGCACTCGTCTCGAAGCCGCTCTGTTTCCTCGATCAATTGTTCAAGCTTGATTCGGAGTGCGTCGCTGCGGGTGGTCGCCCGGCGCAGTTCGCTCTCGGTACGCTCGACACCACCCCGGATCGAACGCAGCTCACCGCGCACTTCCGCTGCCGCGCTGGCAGCCTTCGCTCCCCCGTCGTCGGCGCTTAGCGCCTCGGTCACGCGTGAGCGTTCCTCGCCGAACGAGACCTCGTCAGCCGCCAGCACTTGTGCCTCGGGTGCGACACGTTCGAGGGCGACGATGACTTCATCGAGCTCAGTTCGGAATCGAGCACCATCGGCCTCGAGATTGGCGACAACCCCGGCGTCGAGCAACTGGCCATGGTCTCGGTGCAGCGAGCGCTTGCGTTCAGCCAGGATTCCGGCCAAGCCGCGTGCTCGCTCGCGGAGTTGTTCGACATGGACCAAACGATCGCTGACATCGCTAGCACCTCGCGCTGACAGTTGCGCTTCGTATGCCATCACCTCGGTGTCGAGCTTGGCGAGCGCTGACTTCAGTTCGGCCTCAACCGTCACGGCTTCGATGCGGTCGACGGCGATCGATTCGAGTTTGCGTCGCAGGGAATTGATCTCGCGGCCCGCAACGAACACCCGCAGCAAACTCAGTTCGCCGACCAATTCACCGTGCCGCCTGGCGGCCTCGGCCTGGCGTTCCAACGGGCGCAGTTGACGACGGACTTCGCGCAACAGGTCTTGCAGTCTCAACAGGTTGGCCTCGGTGGCATCGAGGCGGCGTTCGGCCTTCTCCTTGCGCTTACGATATTTGAGGACACCGGCCGCTTCTTCGATGATGCCGCGACGATCCTCCGGTCGGGCGTTGAGAACGGCGTCGATCTGACCTTGGCCCACAATCACGTGCTGTTGGCGGCCCACGCCGGCGTCAGACAGCATCTCTTGTAAGTCGAGTAGTCGACACGGCACACCGTTGATGGCGTACTCACTGTCACCGGTTCGGAACAGGATTCGGGTGATCGTGACCTCGTTGAACTCGACCGGCAACAGGCCCGCCGAGTTGTCGATCGTGAGGCTGACTTCGGCTCGGCCGAGCGCTTGGCGCTTCTCGGTGCCGGCAAAGATCACGTCGTCCATCTTCTGTGAGCGAACCGACTTCGGGGCCTGAGCACCAAGCACCCAGGCAATCGCGTCAACGACGTTCGACTTGCCCGACCCGTTTGGGCCAACGACAACGGTGACCCCCGGTTCGAGGGTCATGACGGTTGAATCAGCGAAGGACTTGAAGCCCTTGAGGGTGAGGTTCTTGAGAAACACGGCGGTGTCGAATCTAGTGCACTAGCTAGCGCTGGCAGCGCGGGCAGAAATGGGTGGATCGTTGGGCGGTGACGATTCGTTTGATCCAGCCAATGCCGCAAGTCAGGCAGCGTTCGCCGGTGCGTCCGTATACCCGATGGTCTTCCTGGTACGAACCCCAGTCGCCATAGAGATCAACGTATTGGGCGTCAGACAGGGTCGATCCGCCTGCGGCAATCGAGGCGTTCAGAATTCGATGAATCGCAGCGTGGAGCATCGCCTCCGACCTCGCGGTGAGTTCGTTCGAAGCCCGGTCAGGTCTGATTCGGGCCTCGTGCAAGATCTCATCGGCGTAAATGTTGCCAATCCCGGCAATCACGTGCTGGTCAAGAAGCAACGGTTTGATCTGGCGGTGACGCGCCCGCAGTAACCGACGAAGATGGGGCAGTTCAAGGCCGTCGGCAATCGGGTCGACACCCAGTTTTGCGAGATCCGGAATCTCGACGGCGACGTTTCCGGGGTCGAACACCACGACCTCACCGAAGGTGCGCGGGTCAACGAACCACAACTCTTGAGCACCGCCCGTGGATTCTGGATCGGCGTCCGGATCGTCGCTAGGGTCAAGGTGCAGGACGACGTGCGTGTGTCTTGGCCGATCAGCACCTGATTCTGCAACCAATACCTGCCCGCTCATCCGGAGGTGGATCATCACTTCGTCGCCGGAATCGAGCGGCAGCAGCAAATACTTGCCGCGACGGTTTGCAGCGACGATCGTGGCGCCGGTCAAACCATGAATCACGGCTTCACGTGACGTTCGCCGAACCGAACGTTCCCGGCCGACTTCGACCCGGTTGACACGTCGGCCGACGACGAACCGCTCAAGCCCGCGGCGAACCGTCTCAACTTCGGGTAGTTCTGGCACGACTACTCGGCCGCCAACTTGGCGAAGGCGGCACCTGCGGCGGACTGTTCTGCGGTCTTCTTGGATCGCCCTTCACCCTCGCCGACGAGTTGCTTGGCGACCTTGATCGAGGCGAAAAACGTCTTTTCGTGATCTGGGCCGGTCGAATGTATTTTGTAGTCGGGTGAGGGAAGCCCTCTGTGAGCCAGGAGTTCCTGCAGGGCTGACTTGTAGTCGAGTCGATCGAGGGTGCCGACGGCGTGTTCGAGGCGAGCGATGAAGAGACGTTCAATGAGGGCGAAGGCGGCGTCGCGACCACCATCGAGATACACCGCGCCGAGCACCGCCTCCATGGCGTCCGAGAGGATCGATACTTTCAGTCGACCGCCCGCCGAGTCCTCGCCCCTGCCGAGCAGCAGGTGATCTCCGATGCGTAGTTCGGTAGCCACCTCGGCAAGAGCGTTGGCGTTGACGACGCTCTTGCGCAGGTCGGTCAGTGCACCTTCGGCGAGGTCGCCGAAACGATGAAACACCAGGTCAGCGATAACCCAGCCGAGGATCGCGTCGCCAAGAAACTCGAGCCTCTCGTTGCTGTGCTGATCGTCGGACTCGGCAACCCAGGAACGATGGCACATTGCCCGCCGAAGCAGTTCGGAGTCACCAAATGTGTGACCCAGGCGCTGCTCAAGAGCCGCCAGGGTCAAGGATCAACTGCCTGTGCGCTCGTGGACGTAGTCAACAGCGTCGCGGACCGTCTTGAGATCCTCAAGGTCCTCGTCTTCGATTCGGAACCCGTCGGTGCGATCAGACAACTCCTCCTCAATCGACTCGACGAGTTCGATCAACGCCAACGAGTCGGCGTCGAGGTCATCGACAAACGACTGCCCCTCGCTAATCGTCGATGGATCGATCTCCAAAATGTCGGCGAGTCGGTCACGAACGATCTGGAGGATCTCGTCTCGCTGAATCGGAGCGTGATTGACTGGAGTCTCGGCAGGCACGCGCGAGACTCTACCGGGCTAACCGCCTCTCAGGATTCCGAATCAGGTCGACGGATCGCCGCAGCGATTTGGCCGACGATGTCGGCTTCGACCATTTCCTTCGCCACGGTGATCGCGTTCACAATTGCTCGCTGACTCGATGAGCCGTGGGAAATAATGCAAACTCCATCGACGCCAACCAGCACCGCGCCGCCGTACGTCTCCGGATCGAGATGCTCATACAGCGGGAGCAGAGCCGGCATCAGGGCGTCAGCGTGGGGTTTGTAGTGCTCCTCGGCGGCGAACGCCTCGAGCAGCGCCTTGACGATCACCTTGAGGCCACCTTCAAGTGTCTTCAGGGTGACGTTGCCGGTAAATCCATCGGTCACGACCACATCAACCGCGTCAGTCATCACGTCGCGGCCTTCGACATTGCCGATGAAGTTGATCCCGTGTGTCGCTTCGAGCAATGGATACACCTGCTTGCGGAGCGAGTCACCCTTTCCTGGTTCCTCGCCGATCGACAGAAGACCAACCGTTGGTGACTCGATACCGAATCGGTGGCGAGACAAGATCGAACCCATTTGGGCGAACTGGGTCAACCATTCGGCCTGGACCTCGGCGTTGGCACCGGCATCGACGAGCACGGTGGGAGTCCCGCCGGGGACGGGGATGATCGCAGCGATCGCTGGCCGGCTAACGCCCTTGATGCGCCCCATTCGAAAGAGTGCCGAGGCCATCGTGGCACCCGTATTGCCGGCAGAAATCATTGCTGACGCTTGACCGTCACGGACTGCCTCAGCAGCGCGGACCAAGGTCGAGTCCTTCTTACGACGAACACCGTGTGCCGGGTCGTCATCCATCTCGATGACCTCGCTCGCCACGATCAGGGGAAGGTCACCGATGTCAACTCGCGATCCCAGGTCGGCTGGGCCGACGAGGACAACGGGGATACCAGCAGCAGCAGCGGCTCTCGCTCCGGCGACAATCGCCTCGGGAGCACGATCACCGCCCATTGCGTCGACCGCAACGGGCAACATGGTTGTCAGTGCCTCAGCGGACTTCGATGGCGACGCGGTTTTTGTACCAGCCGCACGACGCGCAAACCGTGTGCGGGGTCTTGGCGTTGCCGCAGCGCGGGCAGGTGCTGCGGGGCGGGGCGGTCAGCTTCCACGCGCTCGCACGGTGGCTGCGAGTCTTCGACTTGGACTTTTTCTTCTTCGGAACGGCCACTTCGGGTCTCCAACACTCAAGATACGGGTCCCGTGCTGTGCACGGACAGGCTGAGACAGGCTAGCGGGCCAACCCAATAGAACTACCCACACCGACGGAGGGAGCAGCCAAAGCGAAGCGGAGGCCAGTCCCGACCATAATTACAGGCCAGTCCCTACCATCATTGATCGTCTAGTCGGAGTTCGTCGAGGGCCGCCCAGCGGTGGTCGGTGACGGTGTTGTCGCAGGTGCACGGTTCGAGGTTGCGGTCATTGCCACAGGTTGGGCAGATTCCTGCACAGCCCGGCCGACACAGCGGGCCATCGGGTAACTCGATCATGATGTATTCACGAACCGCTGGAGCCATGTCGATTTGATCGCCGACGATCTCGAACGCCTCGTCGTCGGTGACTTCTCGCTGGTACATCTCGTCAACATCAACGGCGATCACACCACTTGCGTCGGTAAGACAGCGCCGACATGGCGTCTGCCACGGCGTTTCGATCAGGCCCTGCACAACGATGCCGTCGATACTGGAAGTCGCCGTCACCCGCACTCGGGTCACTCCAGTGATCCGGCTGTCGTCGATCCCGAGATCGCTTGCGTCGAGTTCGACGTCGACGTCGCGTCGGCTGCCAGGCATTCGGAGCAGCTCTGACGCGTTGACTCGCAGCACGTGAGCCGGATGAGGCACCATCGTCAGCGATCCTGGTCGAAGAACCCCTTGGTGGGGTCGTCCTCTAATTCGTCAATGACTTGCAGTGAGCCGTCGGCATTGCCGATCGACAGCTTGTGGCGTCCGGCTGCGACTGTCTTCGACAGCTTGTCGATCAGAATTTCGAAACTGGCGAGACGCTGGTCGAGGAAGTCCTCGGTCTCCAGTTTGAGCCGACGCGAATCGGTGTCGGCGGTATCGACAACCTGTCGGGCGCGCTGTTCAGCGGCACGCACGACCTCGGTCCGCTGCACCATCCGCTCGGCCTGCACCCGGGCGGCCTCCAACATTTCGTTCGATTCGCGTCGCGTCTTGGCGACGAATTCCTGGCGTTCCTTCAGCATCCAGCGCGCCTGCCGCAACTCCTCAGGCAGCCGACTCAGCGACTCCTCGAGCAGTTCGATGACCTCGTCGCGGTCGATACGCGGCGACGATGACAACGGCATCGTAGGTGCGGTGGCGATGATGTCGATCGCCCGCCGTAGGAAACTCTCAGCGTCACCGACATGACGCGACGAATCGGCAGGGTTCGGATATTCGTCATCGATCTCGTCGTATTCGTCGTCGTAGTTCATAGGACCTTCTGACTGTGTGCGCCGGCGAATCTACCGGCGAGTGCCACGGCTACCGGCGCGGGGACGAGATGGTCAATCGTGCCACCGTGGGCGGCGATCTCACGAACAAACCTGCTGGAGATGTAGCCAAGGTCGGGGCGGCACGGCACAAACACCGTACGGATACCCGTGACCGAGTAGTTGTTGTGCGCCATCTGCTGCTCGATATCGAAGTCGGCCGTCGATCGCAGGCCTTTCACGATGAAGTCAGCGCCGATCTCGGCGGCTGCTTGTACAGCGAGTCCGGTGAAGGTGCGTACCGACACAGTCGGCCGATCGGCGAGACTGGCCTGAGCGAGTTCGACCCGCTCGTCAGGCGTGAACACGCCGGACGGTTTTTCGGGGTTGTGGAGCACACCGAGCACGACATTGCCGAACAGTTCGATGGCTTGATCGACAATGTCGATATGACCCAGGTGGAGTGGGTCAAAACTGCCGGGAATCAGCACCGTTGTCATGGGTCCTCACACGGTACCGCGCTTGGCTCGTCGGTAACGTCGATGCGTTCGAAGAACGTCAACCAGGAGCGCCCGTACCGTTTGGAACGGGTGATCGCCCAGCCATCGATCGGTGCCAGAGCATGACCCGATTCGGCGACGACGAACGGGGCACTGACGGCTGCCAGCAGCTCAGCCCATTGATCGAACTGGTAGGGCGGATCGGCGAATACGATGTCAACGTTGAGTCCCCTGGCGAGCACGAGCGCATCCCCTGGCATCGCGCGAGTACGGTCTTCGATCCCAAGGTGATCGATGTTGGCTTTCAGTGCCCGTAACGCTGTGCGATCACGCTCGATGAAGGTGCAGTGAGCGGCTCCACGCGAGATCGCTTCGATTCCGAGCGCTCCGGTACCGGCGAACAGGTCAGCCACGGCGGCGTCATGGAGTAGGTCGAGGCTGCCGAGGGCGTTGAACACGGCTTCACGAACCATGTCGGTCGTGGGGCGCGTGTCGGTTCCCGGCGGGGCTTCGATTCGTCGTCCTCTCAACTCGCCGGCCACTACACGCATGCGCCCAAGACTACGGGTGCATACTGGCAGGCGTGCTAGAGCCGTACCCGCAAATCACGTGCATCGATTGCGGTTCGCGGGCGTTCCTGCTCACCCGACCTCGTGAGGACGGCATCTGGTACGCGGGCGACATCGTCGCCTACCGTTGTGAGGACTGCCTCGACCGGTGGGACATCGTGCTCGAAGACGACGACTACGACGACTGATTTTGGTGTTCGTTAGCTCTTGGTGAGGAAGCCTTCATCCTGCTCGGTGAAGAGCAGGTTGAGTTCGTCTTTCAGGACCGGGTTCGTCGACAGGTCGAGGTCGGCGTCGACGATTTCGAATGCGGCGTCTCTGGCGAGTCGCACTAACTCGCGGTCCCTCCGTAGGGATGCCAACTTCAGATCACTGCGGCCCTTCTGGCTTGTTGACATCAGCGTGCCTTCACCTCGCAGGTCGAGGTCGACTTCGGCGAGTTCGAAGCCGTCGGTGGTGGCGACTAGGGCTTCGACGCGTGGGTTGCCCTCCTCGGATTCCTGGGTGACGAGCCAGCACGTCGAGGCGTGCTTCCCACGGCCGACGCGGCCGCGTAACTGATGGAGTTGGGCGATACCGAACCGGTCGGCGTCGAGGATCGCCATGATTGTCGCGTTGGGGACATCGACCCCGACTTCGATCACCGTGGTGGCGACGAGTACGTCGATCTCGCCGGTGCGGAAGCGGTCCATCGTGGCCTGTTTCTCGGCGGGCACCAAGCGACCGTGCAGAACGCCCATCCGAAGGCCACGCAGTTCGCCGTGAGTCAGTCGTTCGAGTGTCTCCTCGGCTGAGGCGACCTCGAGTTTCTCGCTCTCCTCGATCAGCGGGCAGACGACATAGGCCTGACGCCCTTCCGAGACCTCGTGACGAACGTCAGCCCAGACTTCGACTTCGAACAGCGCACCGTTGGCCCACTTCGTCGTGATCGGGGTGCGTCCCGGCGGCAACTCGTCGAGCACGCTCACGTCGAGATCGCCGTAGACCGTCATCGCCGCCGTCCTCGGGATCGGCGTGGCCGTCATCACGAGCACATCAGGCACGGCACCCGACGATTTGTCACGCAACGCAGCGCGCTGCTCGACACCGAACCGATGCTGCTCATCGACGACGACAGCACCAAGACTCTTGAACGCCACTGCTTCTTGGATCAGGGCGTGTGTACCGATTGCGATGTCGACGGTTCCGTCGGCCAGGCCAGCCAGTACATCGCGACGGTCAGAGCCGGTGATTCGATTGGTGAGCAGTTCGACCCGAAGTGGTCGATCTCCGAACAGGTTGTCGGGGTCAGGCACGCGCAAGTCGCCGAGCAGCGCCCGCACAAGGGTGGCGTGCTGTTCGGCAAGGACCTCGGTTGGTGCCATCAGCGCCCCCTGATGTCCGCCCTGCACAGCGGCCAGCAATGTCGACACGGCGACCACCGTCTTGCCCGCACCTACGTCGCCCTGCAGTAGGCGGTGCATCGGGTTCGGAGCAGCCAGGTCGGATTCGATCTCGGCGATGACCCTCAGCTGCGCCGTTGTCAACGGATACGGCAACGCTTCGTGGAACCGACGGACCAGCTCGCCGTGAATGGTGTGCGACAGCCCACGCGATGTCCGTTCCAGCTCACGTTTGCGCATGACCAGCACGAGTTGCACTCGTAACAACTCGTCGAACGCGAGCCGACGGCGTGCCGCCTCCTTCTCGCGCATCGAGTCAGGAAGGTGAATCGACATCAATGCTTCGGCCCGCCCGATCAGGCCGAGCCGCGCCCTCACAGCGGATGGCACGGGGTCGGCAAGACCGCGGTCAGCACAACGGCGGAGGGCTTCCTCGACCCAGCCGGCTAGCTCCCACGTGTTGAGTTGCGCCTTCTCGCTTTGCGGATAAATCGCCACGATCCGGCCCGTGCGGTCACCGATCAGGTCGACAATCGGATTGGTCATCTGAAGACCGCCACGGTATGTGTCGGCCTTGCCGTAGAGCGCGATCTGGAGGCCCTCGGTGAGCTGACGTTGGCGCCATGGCTGGTTGAAGAACACCAGATCCATGCGACCAGACCCGTCCCCGACGTTGACATTGACCATCGTGCGACGGTTTCGCATGGTGCGTTTCGTCACGGTTCGCACCGCCACGATCACCAGCGCCTCTTGCCCTGGAACGAGGTCGGCAATCCGGGCCTCGTTGGTGCGATCGATCCAGCGTCGCGGATACGTGGTGACGAGGTCGAGCACGGTGTTGATCTCGAACACTGCGAGCGACGCCCGCTTCTTTTCGCCGACTCCTTTGAGTTGGCCGACGTCGATGCGTGCCAACTCGCGCAATGTGATTGGCTGACGTCCTTCGCTCATACCGCTGTAGTCACTCAACACCGAACAGGTACGGGTACAGCGGCTGCCCGCCGTAGTGCACCTCGACCTGTACGTCGGCTCGGTCGGCTGCAAGCCATTCCCGAATAGCCACGGTGGTGCCATCGTCGGCCTCGGTGCCGGTGATGATCGTCAACAGTTCGTGGTCATCGTCGACGATCCGTTCGAGCAACTGAATTGACGCACCGGCAGCCGACCCGGCGACCGCAACGATTCCATCGCCCTTGACGATCCCGATCCAATCGCCTGCCGTGATCGGTCCTGCGTCGCTGTTGGCGTCTCGTATCGCCTGCGTGACCTCTCCGGTCACAACCGACTCGGCGGCGTCGCTCATCTCGCTGGCATTTTCGTCGGCCGAGGCCTCGGGGTCGTACACAATGAGGGCAGCGAGCGCCTCCGGCATGGTTCGCGTCGGTACGACGACGACCTGCTTCGAGGTCAACACATTGACCTGTTCGGCGACCGGGATGATGTTCTTGTTATTCGGCAGAATCACGACTTGATCTGCATTCACGAGTTCGACGATTGCGAGCAGCTCGGCAGTTGACGGGTTGAGGGTCTGGCCGCCGGAGACGATGCCCTGGACCCGCAGCCCCGAGAACAATTCGGCCAGCCCGTCGCCACTGCACACGGCGACGACGGCGGTCGTCACTGCTGGCAGGCCCGCCCCTGCCCTGGTCGGGATGCCGGTCGGGGTCCCTGACCTTGCAGACTGGCGGTGCGCGTGTTCCTCGGCGACTTCCTCGAAGAGGTCGGTCACACGGATCTGCTTCGGGCGACCTCCCAGATCGAGGGCGATTTCGACTGCGGCACCGATGTCGTTGGTGTGGACGTGACAGTTCCACAATCGATCGCCACCGACGACGACGACCGAATCACCGATTTCACCCCAACCTGACTTGAATGCACCTATTTGTTGATCATCGAGATCGAGGAAGTACATCACCTCGTAGCGCTGCTCGCTGACATCAAGTTGACCAACGATGCCGGACGATCGATGGGCCACGGCGTCGAACTGCACGCCTGACGGGCCGTCGCCGTAACCGTTTTCGGCGTCCGCTTCTGGTAACGGGGTGCCGTCGACTACGTAGAGCGCCGAGTCGAGCAGCTGCAGATAGCCGGCGCCGCCAGCGTCGACGACGCCGGCGTCTTTCAGCACGGGCAACAGTTCCGGCGTGTTATCGAGCGCCTGCTTGCCGGCTTTCTGGGCTGCCCGCAGTACATCGACGAGCGAACCGCCGTCGGCAGACGCACGCTTGGCCGCCTCGGCGCTTTCGCGAGCGACGGTCAGGATCGTTCCCTCGATCGGCTTGAGTACAGCCTGGTAGGCACCCGTCGATGCTGCCGTGAGGGCTTCGGCGATCTTGTGACCGGTACCGTCAGCCTGCTGCTTCATCGTGCTGGCGAGACCCCGCAGGATTTGCGACAGAATCACGCCGCTGTTGCCGCGGGCACCCATCAACGAGCCGTGCGAGATCGCATCGCAGGTGGCGTCAAGATCCTCGGCGGCTGCGCCCTCCATCTCGGCAACGACGGCATCAAGCGTGCGAGCCATGTTGGTGCCGGTGTCACCATCCGGCACCGGATACACATTGAGCCGGTTCAACCAATCTGCGTGTTTGCGGACCGTATTCCGAAAGGTCGTAATGACATCGCGCAGCGCATGGACATCGAGCCGCTCAAGCGTAGGCACGGTCCACATCGTAACGAGACCACCGTCACACCCGACAAGACCGATCTCGAGCAGGTTTGGTCGCCCGGCGGTTGTGTGACACGGACATGATTCGCACGCTCAGCGATCACCGATTGACGTCCTGCCGACACCCGGAGCAGCACCGGTACCAGCTACTTGAGCAGGTAGGCGACGGCGACGATGACGCCGAAGATGATCACTGCGGTGCGCATCTTCTTCGGGGGCAACACGCTGGCGACACGGCCTCCGAAGTGACCGCCGATCAGGCTTGCCGGCGCCATCACCACGACGAGTGTCCACGCCACCTTGCCGGAGAAGACCAAGAACATCGCGGCCGAGATGTTGACCAGGAACGACAGCAATTGCTTCACCGCATTGAGCCGATTGAACGGCAGTTCCGAAAACAGCCCGAGCACGGCCATGAGCATGATGCCGAGGCCGGCGCCGAAGTATCCGCCGTACACCGACGCGACGGTGACCGCCGCCAACTCGAGGCCCACATGCGACTTGCCGTCGTGACGTCTGGACTGTAACCACGCCCTGAGCCAATCTTGGACGGCGAGCAGCGCGCACGCCCCGAGAATGAGGAAGGGAACGATCTGACGGAACGCGGCTTCGCTGCTCATGATGAGCAGCACAGCGCCGGCGAGCCCACCGATCGCGGCGGCGACCAGCTGCGGTCGCAACCCACGCTGCAGGCCGGCGAGATCGCGACGCTGCGCGTACGTACCGCCGATGTAGCCGGGGCACAGCGACACGGTATTGGTAGCGTTCGCCTGGATGGCCGGGACTCCGATGGCGGTGAGGATGGGGAACGAGATCAGCGTGCCGCCGCCGGCCACGGCGTTGACCAGACCCGCTCCTGCAGCTCCGAAACCGGCGGCCAGGTGCGCCAACCAAGAGATGTCCGTCATCGCTTCCTCCAGTGTGTATACATTATGCATTATTTCTAGCACGCGTTGCGCTTCGCCCGACGAGAGTCCGTATGCGAGCGGCAGGAAGGCCGTATCGTGCAGGTCATGACCGTCGGCAGATCGCACCAAACCCTTCGTGAGGTCGCTGCCGAGGAGATTCGCGGCATGATCATGCGAGGCGAGCTTCAGCAAGGTGAGCGCCTGTTCGAGGATCGATTGGCGGAGCAACTCGGCGTCTCGCGCAACCCGGTTCGCGAGGCCATCCGAGCGCTGGAGGGCACCGGACTGGTCGAGGTCATCGCCCGGCGAGGTGCCTATGTCAGTCGTCTCGACCCACTGAAGATCCGGCAGCTGCTCGAGCTACGCAGCGTGATCGAGGCCTACGCCGCAGAACTGGCGGCGAAGAATCGCCGGAGCGATGACCTGGTGGCCCTTGGCGACTGTCTCGCCGTTGGCCGGAAGGCCTCGGCGAGGAATGATCTTTTGGCCGCAGCGGCCTCGCACCGAGAATTCCACATTGCCATCGAGCGTGCCTCGGGCAACGAATACCTGGAATCGGTCGTCGCACCGCTGCGCCACAAGACCGAATTGGTGTTCAGCATGCTGGCCGACGCCCGCGGGGTGACCGGCTGGGAAGAGCACCAGCGAATCTTCGACGCCATCGAATCCGGCGACGCCGAAACCGCCCGCACGTACACGTTCGAACACATGGCCTCGGTCATGCGCGACCTCGCGGTCACCGCGTCGGCGCACGTCACCAACGAAATCGGTGCCACCACCATTCCATGACCTCGCCTGTAAAGTTCGATGTCGTCGTCATCGGCGCCGGAATCGCCGGGGCCTCCGCAGCGTGGGCGCTGGCCGAGCACGCCAGCGTTGCCCTCGTGGAACAAACCCAGTCGCCCGGTCACCACGCCACCGGACGATCCGCGTCGATCCTCTCTGAGACCTCTGGCCACCGCGTCTTGTGCGCGCTCGCGGCGGCCAGTCGCGCCTTCTTCGAATCGCCGCCCGACAACTTCGCGGCGCATCCCCTGCTCTCGCCGCGCGGCCTGCTGTGGGTCGGCGAGGACACCGACAGCGAAGCTCTCGACGCCCTCGCCCGGCACGGCACGCCGATCAATCCATCGGTCACGCGGCTCACATCCTCCGAGACGCTCGAGCTCGTTCCTTACTTCCGGCCGCACGCCATCGCCGGAGGTTCCACCTTCGAACCCGACGCCATGTCGATCGACACCGACGCGCTGCTGCAGGGCTTCCTGCGAGGACTGCGCGATCGCGGCGGCCTGTTGTTCACCTCCACCGAGGCAATCGAGCTCAGCCGACGTGACGACCCCAGCCGGCACGACGACAGGTGGACCGTCAGGTGCGGTGCCCACCTGTTCACCACGCCCATCGTGGTCAACGCCGCCGGCGCCTGGGGCGATGTCATTGCCCAGCGCGCAGGAGTCCCCGCGATCGGCCTCCAGCCACGGCGACGAACGGCGTGCATCGCGGCGGTGGCCGATGCCGACCCGCGCTGGCCATTGGTGATGGATGTCGCCGGCCGCTACTACACCGAACCGGAGGCAGGCGGCCTACTCATTTCCCCCGCCGACGAGTCACCGAGCGATCCGTGCGACGCTCAGGCGGAAGAGATCGACGTGGCCCTCGCGCTCGACCGCGTTCGCGAAGCCACCACCTTGCCACTGCGCAGTATCCGCCGGGCATGGGCGGGTTTGCGCACGTTCAGCGCCGACGGCGCCCCCGTGGTGGGCGAGGAACCCACCGCCCCTGGGTTCTGGTGGCTGGTCGGTCAGGCCGGCGCCGGCATCAAGACCGCACCGGCCATGGCGTCGCTGCTCGCCACCTTGATCCGTGGCGACGCCGTGCCGACAGGCATCACCGAGCGCACCGTCTCGTCGGCCGACCTGTCGCCGACACGCTTCCGATCACCGGCTTGAGCGCGGGGCTGGATTCAGGACCACGTCACTACGGTGGCCACCAGCAGCGCCAGCGCACCGAGACGCGAGAACACCACCAGCGTCCACTGCTCAGGGAGCCACACGATGGCGATCGGGCTCATCGGCCCACGGGGGACGTCGACACCGGCGGGCTCAGCGAACGAAGCACGCGGCCCAGTGGCCGGGGTTCTTCTCTTCCAGCGGGGGGTTCTCGACGCGGCAGCGTTGCTGGACGAGCGGGCAGCGGGTCTGGAAGCGACAACCGGGCGGTGGGTTCACCGGATTCGGGATCTCGCCCTGGAGCACGATGCGGCGGCGAGCACGCTGCAGCGGAGGATCGGGAATGGGCACGCTCGAGAGCAGCGCCTCGGTGTACGGATGCAACGGCGAGTCGTACAGCGCGTGAGTGGGCGCGATCTCGACAAGCTTGCCGGCGTAGAGGATGGCGATGCGGTGCGAGATGTGACGCACCACCGACAGGTCGTGAGCGATGAACAGGTAGGTGAGGCCGAGCTCGGCCTGCAGGTCTTGTAACAGGTTCACAACCTGTGCGCGGACCGAGACGTCGAGCGCCGAGACCGGTTCGTCGGCCACGATGAAGTCAGGCCGCAAGGACAGCGCCCTCGCGATGCCGATGCGTTGGCGCTGACCGCCACTGAAGGCATGCGCATACCGATCAATGGCGTCGACCGGCAGCCCGCACCGATCGAGCAGATCGGCGACCACCGGCCGGGCCGCCTCGGTGTTCTTGGCGATGCCGTGGACGATGAGGGGTTCGCTCACCAGTTCGAGCACGGTCTTGCGAGGGTTGAGGCTGGCATACGGGTCTTGGAACACGAGTTGCATGTGCCGGCGCAGCTGCCTGAGCTCCTCACCCGAGGTGTGGGTAATGTCGGTGCCCTTGAACTTGATGGTGCCGGCCGCGAGCGTGAGGCGCCGCAGCACGGCCCGGCCGAGCGTGGTCTTCCCGGAGCCACTCTCGCCCACGAGACCCAGGGTCTCGCCGCGGGCGATCGACAACGACACATCGTCGATCGCGCTGACGAACTTCAGCTGCTTGCCCCAGAAACCACTGCGCCCGACAGGGAAGCGGATGCTCAGATGATCGATCTCGACGAGCGGCAGATCGGTGACGACAGCTTCAGACATCGGTGCCCTCGAAGGCTCTCCAGCACGCTACCTTGCGGCCATTCGGATGGGTCTTCAGCCCGGGCGTCTCCTCGAGGCACTGGCTGACGGCGAGCGGGCACCGCGAGGCGAACGAGCACCCTGCTTGTGGATGCACCAGGTCGGGCGGCGAGCCTTCGATGCTGACCAGACGAGGCAGCACGAGATCGAGTCGCGGGGTGCTGCGCAATAGACCAGCGGCGTACGGATGACCAGGATCGGCGTAGAGCTCTTCGGCGGTGGACAGCTCGACCACCTTGCCGGAGTACATCACTGCCACGCGATCGCAGAGCCCAGCCACCACCCCCAGGTCGTGGGTGATGAGCAACACCGCCAGCCCGAGCCGTTGCTGGAGATCGGCGATGAGATCGAGGATCTGGGCCTGGATGGTGACGTCGAGCGCTGTGGTGGGCTCGTCGGCGATGAGTAGCTGCGGCTCGCAGGCGAGCGCCATCGCGATCAGGACGCGCTGGCGCATGCCGCCCGACATCTCGTGCGCATACTGCTTCACGCGCTCGCGCGGATTGGCGATACCGACGAGGTCGAGCAGTTCGACCGAGCGCTCGCGGGCCTGGCGGCGGTTCATGCCCATGTGACGTCGCAGCACCTCACCGATCTGCATGCCGATGGTGAACACCGGGTTCAGTGAGGTCATCGGGTCTTGGAACACCATGGCGATCTCGTTGCCGCGCACCCGGGCCAGGGTGGCGTTGGCATCGTGGACGAGCGACTCGCCCTTCCAGCGCACGTCGCCACTCGTGATCTTTCCGGGGAGCTCGGTGAGGCCCAGCAGGGCCTGAGCGGTGACGCTCTTCCCGGAACCGCTCTCGCCCACCAGCCCGAGGGTCTCCCCTTTGGCCACGGTGAAGCTGACGTCGCGGACGGCATGGACCACACCGCGCCGGGTGAAGAACTTCACCGTCAGGTGCTCGACCTCGAGCATCGTGTCGCCCACAGCGTGCTCGCCGGCGACGGCTGCGACGCCGACCTGCTGCGAACTCATGCGGTGCCTTTCCCGGAACCGACGGCCGCAGCTGCGAACTTTTTCTCGCGCTCTTGAGGATCGAGCGCGACACGTAACCAAGTGCTGAGCAGGTTGACAGCCAACACGGTGAGGCTGAGCAATAGACCGGGATAGATGATGAGCCACTGGTTGCCAAACAACTCGTGGTCGCCGGCCCGGCTGACGTCGAGACCCCACGACACACCCGGGTACTGGATCCCAAGCCCGAGGAAGCTCAGTGCCGCCTCGGCGAGGATGATGCGGGCGAACTCGAGCACCGCCAGCGTGGCCAGCGGGGTGACCAGGTTGGGAAGGATGTGGGTGAACACCACTCGCTTCGGCTTGCAGCCGATGATTTCGGCGGCCTCGACGAATGGGCGCTCCTTGACCGACAACACGACACCGCGGGTCATGCGGGCGTGGACCATCCAGCCGTTGACCGCAAGGATGAGGGTGATGCTGGCGACACTGCCGCCGACGAGCGCGATGAGCAGCATGGCCAGCAACAGACCGGGGAACGACACCTGCACATCGACCCAGCCCATCAGCCAGCGATCCGTACGGCCGCCCTTGTAGCCGGCCCACAGGCCGACCAGTACGCCGAACGTTCCCGCCACCACCACCACGAGCACCCCGATGGTGAGCGAGGTACGGGCACCGGCGAGCAGACGGGACAACACGTCGTATCCCTGCCAGTCGGTGCCCATGATGTGGCTCCAGCTGCCGCCGTGCCACACGGGTGAGGCCATCGCATTCGACAGGTCACCGGCGTTCGGGTCAATGTCGAGCAGCATCGGGCCGAAGATGGCCGCGGCGATCAGGAGCACGAGAAAGATCAACGAGGCGAAGCCGAGCTTGTCGCGCACCAGGTCAGGCAGCAGCCCGTGGCCGCTGCTCACCGCCGCCAGTTCGAAGGGCCGCCCGTGCAGCGCCTCTTCTGCGTGCCCGGCGTCCTCGATGTCTTGGTGTTCGCTGGTGTATTCGTCGGGCACGGTCACTGCAGATCCACCCTCGGATCGAGCACTTTGTAAGCGATGTCGATCAGAATGCTGAGCAGGACGACAATGACAGCGATGACGAACACGATCGCCTGGATCAGGTAGAAGTCCTGGTTCTTGATGGCCGTCTTGGCCATGAAGCCCAAGCCTGGCCAGTTGAACACCGATTCGACGACCACGGTGTAGCCGGCGAGCGCTCGGATGATCTCCCAACCGAGCAGGGTGACGTACGGGATTCCAGCGTTGCGCAAGGCGTGCACGCCCAGGATGCGGCGCTGGGTCATGCCCTTCGCTTTCGCCACCTTCACGTACTGAGTGTTCAGCTCGTCGATCATCGACGAGCGCACCACGATAGAGAGGCGACCGATTGCGGGGAGTGCGAGGCACACCGCTGGGAGCACCAGGTTGGTGGTCCAGGGACCGGGGCCGGTCTCGAACCACTGCAGCTTCACCGTGAAGGCGATGAGCAGCATGAAACCGAGGAAGAACTGAGGCATCGACAGCCCGACGAGGCTGAGCGTGGTGAGCACGCGGTCGGTGACACCGCCCGGCTTTCGGCTGGCGAGCACCCCAAATGGAATGCTGAACACGACGGCGAACAACATGCCCAGGCCGACGAGTTGCATGGTTCGTGGGAGGTAGTCGAACACCACAGAGAGCGCCGATTGACCACGCACGTAGGTGCTCTCGCCGAGGTCGAGGCGAATCAGGTCTCCGAGGAAACGCACGAACTGGGTTGGGATGCCGGCGTCGAGCCCCATTGCAGCGCGTCGTGCCTCGCGCTGCTCCGGAGTAGCCGAGAGCGGCAGCATGAATTTCACGGGATCGCCGATGAGGCGAGTGATGACGAACACGAAGATGGTCACTCCGAAGATGACCACGAGCCCTTGGCCCAGTCGACGTGCGATGTATCGTCCCATGTTGTTGCTGCCGCTCCCGGCTCTCCGGTCACCAGCTCAGCTGGTGACGGACATTTCCTTGACCAGGAGCTTCGAGTCGACCCGAGGGTTCCATGTCATCCGCTCTGACAGGCCGTAGAGGTCGGAGTTGTTGACCAGCCAGACGAAGTAGGAGCCGTCGTAGGCGATCTTCACGGCCTGTTGGTACGTCGCGTCCCGAGCGTTCGGATCGAGCTCCTGACGACCCTCGTCGATGAGGGCCGACAATGCCTCGTCGGAGTTCGACGCACCGCCGCCACCGGCCTGGTAGTAGGTGGAGAGCTGACGGTCGGGGTCGAGGATGTCGTTGGAGCTCGACACGAAGATGGCGTCGGCACGGTTGGTGCGGTCGAACAGCACGTCGAGGTAGGCCCCGAACTCGAGGATGTCGAGCTGCACGTTCATGCCTGCAGCCTTCCAGTAACCAGCCACGGCTTCCAGCAATTCGCGGTCGTTCAACCAGCGGCCGGCCTCGCCGACGAGTTGGATGGTCTCGCCTTCGACACCGGCGTCCGTTATCAGTTGCTTGGCCTTTTCGACGTCGTAGCCATACGCCACCAGGTCGGGGTTGAAGCCCAACACCGACGGGCTGAGGATCTGACCGGCGTCAGCCACGGCGAAGCCGCCGTAGACCTGGTCGATGATGGCCTGCTTGTCGACCGCGAGGTTCAGTGCGAGCCGCACGTTCGGATCGGCAGTGATACCTTCATCGGCGTCGAGGATGAGGATCGGGTGTTCCTGACCCTGCACCTTGTTGGACTGCGGTGCCTGATCCACGTCCTGCGGAGGCAGGTTCGTGATGAGGTCGTACTTGCCCGACTTCAGGCCGGCCAGACGGGTGCCACCTTCTGCCACGAACTCGAAGGTCACCTTCGAGATGGACGGTGCATCGCCCCAATACTCGGCGTTGACCTCAATCTTGATGTCGGAGCCCACCGTGCGGCTGACGAACTTGTACGGACCGGTACCGACCACCGACTCGGAGAGGTCTTCAGTCGCCTCGGCAGACGTGGGGATCATCTTCAACCAGTACATGCGAGCCGGCAGCACGCCATCGGGCGTCGCTGTCGCGATGTTGACGGTGGTGTCGTCGACCTTCACGGCACCCGTAAGACTGCCGTAGAAGCCGTTGTTGTCGGTCTTCTCATCGGCGATCAACTTCACGATGCGACTGATGCTGGCCACCACCGAATCTGCGTTGAACGCCGACCCGTCGTGGAACTTTACACCTTCGCGGAGCTTGAACTGCCAGGTAGTATCGTCGACCTGCGTGGGCAACTCGGTGTCGAGACCGGGCTGCAGCACACCCGCGGCATCACGGCTGAGCAACGTCTCGTAGATGTTGTCGTTGATGGCGCGCTCGGCACCATCGTCGACAATGTACGGATCGAGGCTCGTGGGTTCGGAGCCGAGCGCGATGGTGATCTCCGCGCCCGCAACGGCTTCGTTGTCGGCCTGGGTCGAGGTGTCGTTGCCGACCTTGTCGTCACTGCCGCATGCGGCACTGGCGAATGACAAGGCAACCAGCGAACCGAGAAGTCGGTAGCGCTTTTTCATTTTTATTCCCCCCTGGTAAGGTGGACACAGCGTCCATTGGATACTTTATACAATCTACACACCCCCTGGGTCAAGGTCCACACGAAACGTTCACGGCACGACACGAACACATGATCGAGCGTACGCTCGCTGAGGAAAGGTGAGGTGCGCATGTCGTTCACATCAACGGCGTACACAAGAGCGTCGAACAGAGTCGAGCGATGACCAACACCGACCAGCCCACGTCGCTCGCGGTTCGGGTGGGCAGAGCCCACCAGCCGCTGCGCCGCGCCGTGTACGAAGAAGTCCAGCGTCGTATCGTCGACGGCAGGCTGCAGCAGGGCGAACGGATCTACGAAGATCAGCTGGCCCATGAGCTCGATGTGTCGAGGAACCCGGTGCGCGAGGCTCTGCAGGCTCTCGAGGCCGAGGGCTTCGTCGAGCTCAATCCACGGCGTGGTGCACGGGTGGCGGTCATCTCGCTCGATCGAGCCAACGATCTGTTCGAGATGCGCGAGGCGCTCGAGGGCATGGTCGCGCGCCTGGCGGCTCAGCGGCGCACCCCCGAGCAGCTGCGCGAACTGCAGCGCGTGCTCGAGCTGGGTGCGGCAGCAGCCACCGTCGGCGACATCGCCACCCTGCCCGCCCTCAACACCGAGTTCCACCACGTCCTCGGTGAAGCGGCGAACAACTCCATGCTCGCCGAGACGGTGGAACGCATGTCGCCACTCATCGAGTGGGTCTACACGCGGCGCATCACACAGCGCGGCACGATGTCGTGGACCGAGCACCGACGCATCGTCGACGCGATTGCGATCGGCGATCCCGCCCTCGCGTTCGCCGAGGCCTGCGCCCACATCTCCAACGCCCGCCAGGCGTTCGTGAGCGACCAACTGACGTCGAGGTGAGCCGGCAGATGGCGAAGGCATACGTCGTCAATCAGGTCGAAGTGCACGACGCAGTTCGGTACGCCGAGTACGCCGCGCTCGGACGCGCTGCGATCCTGCAGCACGGCGGCCGCATCCTGGCTGCGGGCGGAACGGTCAAGACGCTCGAGGGCGAGCCGATCCCCGCCCGCGTCGTGGTCGTCGAGTTCCCCTCCCGCGACGCCGCCCTGGCATACTTCCACTCGCCCGAGTATCAGGCGGCGAAGGCAGTGCGCGGTGATGCAGCCACGGTTCGGTTCGCTGTCGTGGACGGCGTGTCCGACACCCTCTGACTGCGCATCAGAACCCGCGCACGGCGCCACCGTCGACCCGCACCATCGTGCCGGTGACGAAGCTCGCACGCGCGCTCGCCAGGAACACCGCCACGTCGGCGAGTTCCTCCGCACGCCCGAGACGGCCGATCGGGATTGCGGCGACGTGTTGGCGGCGTACCTCGTCGGGCGTCAGTGCCTCGTGCTCGGCTCGGGCGCGTTCGAAGCGATCGAGCGCAGGAGTCGCGAACTGACCGGTGATGATGACGTTCACCGTGACGTTGGGCGCCAGTTCGAGCGCAAGGGAGCGAGCCGCTGCGGCGACACCGCTGCGGAACACCGAGCTCAGTGCCAGGTCGGGGCTGGCTTCGACCACCGACCGGGCGGTGAGGTAGATCAGTCGCCCGTCGCCGCTGGCAATGAGGTGCGGCGCGGCGGCGCGGCTGATCTCGAGCGCGGGTCGCAACATCGCCGCGTAGGCCCCGTCGTCGGCGCCATCGGTGGCGAGAATCGGCCCGGGCTTCCCGCCGCCGGTGTTGACGATGAGGATGTCGAGCCCACCGAGTGCCGCGACCGCGTCGACCACCAGGCGCGTGGGCTCGCCCGCCACGGTGAGATCGGCGACGAGCGCAGTCTCGGCACCGACCGTAGACGCGGCCTCGGCGCTGCGCTCCTGTGAGCGGCTGACCACCGCGACCCGAGCTCCTTCGGCGACCAGCCCTGCTGCCACAGCGCGGCCGAGACCGCTGGAGGAGCCGAGCACGAGGGCACGACGGCCGTACAATTCGAGGTCCATCAGTTGCCCAGCCAGACCGTGCGCATCACCGTGTAGAAATCCATCACGGTCGGTCCGAGTTGTTCCTTGTGCATGCCCGTGCCCGACTGCTTGATGCCGCCGAAGGGCGCGTTGAACGCCGCACCGACCGTGGCGCGGTTGATGCGCACCATGCCGGCTTGGATCTCGGCGGCGAAATGCTGCGCCGCACGCAGGTCGCGGGTGCACAACGCTGCCGACAATCCGTACGGCACGGCGTTGGCCGAGGCGATCGCTTCATCGAGGCCATCGATCCGCTCGAAGCCGATGACCGGGCCGAACACTTCATTGCAGCTGAGCGCCATGTCGGGCCGAGCGTCGGCCAGCACGGTCGCGCGGAAGAAACAACCGTGGGCGAACTCATCCTCGGTTGGGCGCGTGCCACCGCACACCACCGTCGCGCCATCGGTGACAGCCTGCGCGACCGCCTGCTCCATCGCTGCCACCGCGTTCGGGTCGACGAGCGGCCCCATGGTGGTGGTCGGCCGATCACCCGCACCGATGACGTAGCCATTGGCCAGCGCGACCACACGCTCGAGCAGTTCGTCGTGGACGCTGCTGTCAACCAGGATACGCCCCGCCCCGGTGCAGGCCTGCCCGGAGAGGCCGAAGCTGGAGCGGGCAACGATGGATGCGGCAGCATCGAGGTCGGCGTCGGCGAGGACGATCACCGGGTTCTTCCCGCCAAGTTCCAATTGCGCTCGACGGCCGACACCGATTGCCGCGTGGATCTTCGAACCGGTGGCGTTGGAACCGGTAAAACTGATGGCACCAACCCTGGTATCCGCGACGAGGTTCGCCCCTGCGGAGAAGCCGTGCACCACGTTGAGCACACCGGGGGGAAGACCCGCGTCGATGAACGCCGCGGCGAGCCGGTCGCCCATCAGCGGGGTCATCGGCGACGGCTTGAACACGACAGTGTTCCCCACGGCGAGCGCAGGGCCGATCTTCCGACTCGCCAGGTTGAGCGGGAAGTTCCAAGGCGTGATAACGCCGACCACTCCGACGGGATCGCGCACCGAATACACGAGCGGCGTGTCGTCACTGGGGAACGTGGTGCCGGTGAGCCGATAGGCCTCGCCGGCGTACAACTCGAGGTTGCGCGGTGTGCGGCCGGTCTCGTTCTTCGCGTCGGCTAGCGGCTTGCCCTCCTCTGCCACCATCTCCGCGGCGATCGACTCGCCACGCTCGGTGAGCAACCGGGCGGCACCGGTGAGCAATTCGGCACGCCGACTGGGCGTGGTGAGTCGCCATGCGACAGCGGCCTCGGTGGCGGCGTCGACAGCGGCGCGCACGTCGTCGGCGGTGCTCTCGGGGGCGACGGACACCACCCGTCGAGTGTCGGCCGGATCGCGACGTTCGAACTCGGCCGCATCCGATGCCGGCAGGAGTTGGTCGCCAATCCTGTTGTGCACTTGGAACGGTGCAGGTGTGTGGGCGAAATGGCCGCCGCTGGGCTGAGACATCTCAGTCGACCGTCGGCGTCGGCGGCTGCCAGGTGTCCCACTTCGAGAAGTCGACCGGCTTACCGAGGTGCTCGAGAAGGGCGGTGATGCCGGCCCTGCAGCAGGCGATGTCCTCCCTGGTGTGACCACCCGACACACCGATGCCACCCACGACCTCGCCGTCGACCTCGATGGGCCAGCCACCGACGAAGATGGAGAAGCGGCCACCGTGCATGTTCATGATCCCGAACGCCTCCTGCCCGGGCTGAGCGTTGGTGTACGTGTGTGTGGGGCGCCTGTGGCACGCCGCGGTGAACGCCTTGTTGATGGCGATCTCGACACTGGTGGGTTTGCCGTTGTCGGGACGCTTGATGACGAGCGGCCAGCCGCCCGCATCGCTCACGCAGATGACGGAACCGATGTTGAGTTCCTTCGCTTTGGCCAGCGCGGCATCGACGGCCAATTCGGCCTCGGCCATGCTGAGTCGGTTGATCTGGATCACGGTGTTGTCTCCTGGTGGTTGATTGGTGCCCGATTGCCTGAATCTGGGAACGTCGAGAGCGACTGATAACGCTGCCATGCGAGGCCAGCAGTTGCAACGTCTTGAAGCGCCACCCCCTGCGTCTCGAACAGGACAGGAGCGGCACCGGCCCGCGGCACCTGGACTGCACGGGCCAGCAGTGCATGCAGTTCGATGGCTCGATCCCAGTCGAACGCACCGGCCGCGTGTGCCTGAATAAGGTCGCCGCACTCGACGCGGCTGCCCACAACGTCGTCGCACACCACAGAGGCACACCGGGCGATGAGCTCTGGCCCGATCTCGCAGCGGTCATACTTGGTGGCACCGACTGCGCAGATGAGCGCATCGTCGCCGACAGCCGACGATGGGAAGAGTGGGGCAGTGCTCTGCGTGACCGTGACGATCACCTGCGCGCCATCGGCGGCAGATGCCGCGTCGTCCGCGGCGACCGCCGGAATCCCCGCATCGTTCGCGCGAGCCACCATCGTGGCAACGGCGTGCGGATTGATATCTGCAATTCGCACCTCGTGCAGGCCTGGCAGTTCGATGGCGAGCATCTCGAGGTGGTGCCAACCCTGGCGGCCGGCGCCCACGAGTGCAGCGGTCGTGCCGGGTGTCGTCGTGGGCGATGAGCCGGCGACCGTCGACAGCTCGCGGATCGCGAGGGCGCAGGCGGCCGGCGTGCGGAAGGCGGTGAGCGCATCGCCGTCGAGAGTGCACAACAGCCGACCGTCGGTGTCGAACAGGATGTTGAGGAACGTGAACTCCCCGTCCTTGGTGGCGTAGATCTTCCCGCCGGTGAACGGAGGAACCACCGCTGCCATCGCGCTCGCCATCGCGCCGGGCACGGACGCCCTGACTCGTTGAGTCGTAGCCGCCTCACCACGGCCCCACGCCGCGAACGCCGCACCGACCACCTCGGTGACTCCTACGAGGTCGAGCAACTGCTCGACCGTGTGATCGTCGAGATGGATCATGCCGATGCTTGCGTTCGGTCGTTACGTCTTGAGCCCAAGATTGCATATTGTATCCGAGATGACAGACGCCGGGCACCCCCAACTTGTTGCGCATCTCCGATGGGGGTCGTTCACGCTGGTCTGCCTCGCCTATCTGGTCGCGACCACCGGCGAACAACTGCTCTCGCCGCTCTATCCCACAGCCTCGGAAGAGTTGGGCCTCGGCGTCGGCCAGGCTGGCATCGTGTTCGGTCTACTCACCATCTCGATCGCCGCGTTCAACCTGGTCGGCGGCCTGCTATTGCGACGGGTGAGTCCCTCCGTGCTCATCCGCGCTGCCGCCGCGGTTGGCGTGGTCGGCAGCGTCACCACGGCGACCACACACTCCTTCGGCCAACTCATCATCGGGCAGGGCGTGCTCGGAGCGAGCGCCGGGCTGTTCTTCCCAGCCGGTCTGCAGGCCGTCGCCACACTCGCTGGACCGGCGCGAAAGGGCTTCGCGATGGGGATCTACGGCGTGGCGTTCAGCGGAGGCCTCACGCTCGCCGCCGTGCTCGGGGCCGTCGGCTCCAGCCACGATTGGCGGACCGCCTTCTGGATCGCGGCCGGCCTGGGCGTTGCGGCCACCATCGGCGGCGCCGGGCACGCCCGGACAAAGCCCGTCCGTGGCAGCCACTCTCCGTTCTCCATCCGCACGGTGATGGCATTACCCACCGCGGTTGGCACCGTGCTGGCAGTGTGCCAGTACGGCGCGATCCCATTCCTCACCACCTTCGCCGTGTTGCAGTGGGGGCTCAGCGCGACGAGCGCGGCCACTGTCCTCATCGCCGGGCGCATCATCTCCATCGTCGCGAAGGTGATCGGTGGGGCCAGCGCGGACCGAGTAGGAGCGAAGACCAGTGCCCGACGGACCGGCTTGCTGCTCACGCTCACCGGGGTCGCCTGGGTGCTGCTGCCGGGGTCGATGTTCACCTACGCGCTCGCCGCGTTGTTCACCGGCATGGTCAGTTCGCTGGGGCCGGTGGCCAACGTGCTCGCCGTCGAGCAGTTCGGCAACGACGGGATGGCGCTCGGCGCCTACCGCTCAGTGCAGATCGCGTTAGGCGCAGCCGCCAGCACAATCATCGGTGTTGCCGGCGAGGCCTTCGGCCTGCGGCCCACGCTGGCGGTGGCCACACTCGCTCCGCTCGCTCTGATCTGGATCTGCCGCGAGCGACGACCGGTGACGCTGCCCGCCGGCTGAAGCGCCCTCACACACCCAGGGCGAGCCCTACCGTGCGCGGATCCGCGGCTGCGACCCACGGTTCCTCACCGCGGGGCACGCGCACGACCTGTTGGGCTGACTTGCAGCCCCACCGCGGTGCATCGACGGTGCGAACGGCCAGCGATCGCAGCGCATCGACGTCAGCGGCCGCGAACCCGCCCTCGATGCGCAGCCCGTCGTCGTCGGGCAGCAATTCCCAAATCGGAGAGGCGACCAGGATGCCGGGGCGGGTGACACCCTGTGCGATGCGGGCGATGGTCTGCGCGTTCCAAGGCATCTGGTTGGTGCCGCCCGGTGTGGCCCCGACGAAGCGCGGGGACCCGTCCAGATCGGCAACGGCCCACGCGTGCAGCGTGGTAGCGGGTCGGCGGCCGGCAACGGGGAAGTTGGGATGGCCCACCTCAGGCGTGAAGCCACGGCCGGCCCGATTAGCGAGCGTGAGCGAGTACTCGGGTACGACGATGCCGCTGCCGAATCGCGGGAACGAGTTCGAGTGGACCAGCACCACCACGTTGCCGTCGGCATCAGCTGCACTGACCATGGACGTGCCACTGGGATCAGAGAGGTTGGACCGACGGGCGCTGATGGCACGCAGCACCTCGCGCATCAGCGCGGACTGCGTGAGGTCGGTGGCACCGAGGCCGCTCACCGCATCGAGCAGGGACGGCCCGTGGGTGGGGGCTGGTGTGGCCCATGTCGAGACATCGCCGGCGGGGGTGGCCAAGTGACCGCTGACGCACGGTGCCCACTCGGCGCGGGCGTGCGCGAAGTCGGGCTCGCTCAGCACGCCCCCGCGAGAGCGGACAGCGGCCACGACGGCACGACCTACCGCACCATCCATCAACCCAGCACCGAGCTCCACGAACTCATGCAGCAAGGCTGCGAGCCTGGGTAGCCGAGTAAGCGTGCCGGGGGCGATGGGCTCGCCATCGGGGTAGTACTCGCACCCGTCAGGATTCATCTCGTGCACGAGCGAAGCCGCCTGCTCGGCCAGCCGGGTGCACACGGCGGCCCAGGCGAAGCCGTTGACGGCCAGGTCGATGGCGGGGGCCGCCAGGCGAGCACGCCCGAGGCGGCCGAGAGAGGCGAGTGCGGCGTAACCATGGGCGGCCGCCGGCGGACCGACCGACATCGGCCCGACGTCGCGCCAGGTGCCCGCGCGTGCGACGGCGGCGAGACCCGACGGGGCCCCACCAATGGCGAGCAGCGCATCAGGTGCAGCTGCGCCGGCGGCCAGCCGGATGGCGATGAGGTCGCCGCCGAAACCACATTTGGGCGGCAGCAGCACGGTCTCGGCCAGCGCCGCAGCGATCACCGCGTCGTAGGCGTTGCCACCGTTTCGCAGTGCAGCGGCACCGGCCTGAGCAGCCAGCGGTGCTGCGGCACAGACCACACCGTCGCGGCCGAACGCCGAGCACTGGTCGGCCATCACCGTGACCTCGTGCGAGGGCTTCATCGTGGAGCCCGCAGACAAGGTCGAGAAGTTTGATGCATTTCGGCTTGCGTGATCATCAGATAAGTATACAATATACAAAATGGCCGCGAGCGCGGCCTCCTCCAGAAAGGTACTCGAAATGGCTGAGCTGCTGTCCAAGCCCGCATTCCGCGAAGCACTTGAAGACGCGATCAAGGGTCGCGAGGCGAAGAACGCCTCCTTCTCACAGGCCTGGGCGAACGGCGAACTCAGCCGTGAGCACTTGGCCCGCTGGGCGGAGAACCACTACCACTACGTCGGCCCGTTCGCCGACTACCTGGGCTACATCTACTCGAACACGCCCGACTACGCCACCGATGCCAAGGACTTCCTGCTGCAGAACATGTACGAGGAAGAACTGTCGGACGTGCGCCACACCGACCTGCTCATTCGCTTCGCCGAGGCGTGCGGCACCACTCGTGAGCGAGTAATGGACATTGACAACGCAACGGCGGTCACCCGCGGCCTGCAGGGCTGGTGCTACGCCATCTCGATGCGCGAGTACTTCGCGGTCGCCACCGCTGCGCTGGTCGTGGGCCTCGAGTCGCAGGTGCCCTCCATCTACCGCCGTCAGTACCCCGTGCTCATCGAGAAGTACGGCTTCACCGAGGAGGAGGCCGAGTTCTTCGACCTGCACATCACTTCCGACGAGATCCACGGCGAGCGCGGCTATCAGATCGTGCTCGAGCATGCCATCACGCCCGAGTTGCAGACACGTTGCCTGCAGCTCGTGCGCCACGGTGCCGAGGCCCGATTTTCCTATACCAAGGCGCTCTACGACACCTACGTGATGCCAGAGGCGCCTGTTGCGAACCCTGCGCCGGCCCTCGCCTGAGCACCAAATGCCCACGATTCGTTTCGCGACGAGCAACCGGGAAGTCACCTTCGCCGAAGGTGACGAGGTCAACCTGCTGCGCGTTGCCATTCGCAACGACTGTGGCATCCCGTTCAAGTGCGCCAGCGGCAACTGCGGTACCGATCGCGTTCGGGTGGAGGCCGGTGCAGACAACTGCATCCCGCCCCGCCGGCGCGAACGTGAACGCCTCGCCGAGTTGTACGACCAGGGCTATCGGTTGGCCTGCCAGACCTACGTGGACGGCGACGTCACGGTGGCCTGGGAGCCCGACCAGGTGGGGCTCGATGCCAGCAGTAAGGTGTACGACAAGTTGCGCCAGATATGGCTCGCGAAGGACGACGACGGATGACCCACGACGTTCTCTCCGGGGAGCTCGACTGGCGCTTGGTCGGCAAGGCTGCGGATCTCACGAAGCAGAAGAAGGTCGTGGTCGAGTTCGATGAGCGTCAAATCCTCGTGCTGGCGCACGACGGCCGGTTCTTCGCGTTCGACAACATCTGTGTCCATCGCGAGCGCGAGCTCTCCAAGGGTGTCATCTTGAACGACAAGCTGGTGTGCCCCGGGCACCAGTGGGCGTTCGCGCTCGAGACCGGCTGGGAAGCAGTGAAGGAGACCTGCCAACCCACACATGCCGTGCGCGTCGACGGCGACAACGTGTTGGTGTGCTTCGCTGCCAATCCTGCGTCGGTCGGGTGAGCCACCGATGAGCACCGTCGACGAGCAGTCGGTAAGGGTGTGGGTCGACGACTGGGGTGCCGAAGTCGCATTGGTAGATCTCACCGCAGGCCGTCGCCGGTTCATCGCCGACGTGGTCGCGTTTGGGACGTTCGCCGACGTGGTGGTGGGCCTGGATCGGCTGCACGACGAGCAGTGGTCGCAGGTGTGGCCGAAGATCGACGCCTTCCGATTCCTCACCAACGACATGGAAGTACTCGTCTCGCCCGACCGATTGATGGCCGTGGCCATCGTCGGCTGGGACTCGGTGGGCATTGCCGAGGGCGGCTCGCGTTTCCCACGCCCTGGCCGGGCCACGGTGGTGCTGCGTCGGGACACCGTCAACGCAGTCTGGTTGGGTACGCACACGCATTTCTCGCTGGGCCGCGGCGTCCCGCAGTCGTCGTACGGCCTGGGTCCGGTCCACTGACGTCAACTGCTCTGCAATGTTGATCGGCAGGGCCTTCAGGTTTTCGACTTAAGGTTCACCGGAGCACTTCACAGCGCTCGGTTGCGCACCCTCCCACCTCATCGGTTGTGGACACGAGAAGTTCCGCGAGTGGCCGCTCCGACATGCCGAGCGTGCGGAACTCGGCGTTCGGTTGCGGCGGGATGCGACCGGACGCTCTTGTCGGTGCATTGATAGCTAGAACGTCCGGTGATCGGCGAGGGCAACTCTCTCCGTGTCAGCGGCATCTGCGCAAGTAGTGTCGATGACGCCACGAAGCAACTGTTCTTGGAGCATGAAGCCTCGTTGTTGGATCAAGCAACACATTCGACACCAGAAGAGTTCGCCCGCCATAGCCTACAGTTGAAAGACCAGATCGCCAAAGATCAAGGCATCGAACGATCCGAACGACAACGCCGTGACACCACCGTGCGACGTTCGATCTGCCCGCGCACCGGGATGTACCGGATCAACGCAGAGATCGCTGCGATGATCACCAAGCGCGGTGACACCGACGACCGCCAAATCGACCGCAACCACCTGGCTGCCCACGCACTCGGTCGTTTGGTTGCTGGTGGACACCAAACAGTCCGACCGGCAGCCACCGAGATCGTCGTTCACATCGACTACGACACGATTACCAACGGCTTACACGAGCACTCGATCTGCGAGTTCGGTGACGGAACCCAGATCCCGGTCGAAATGGCACGACGCCTGGCATGCAACGCCGACATCATCCCGATCGTGCTCGGCGGTGACAGCGTCCCACTCGACCTCGGACGAGCACAACGGTTCGCCAACACCGATCAACGCCGAGCGTTACGAGCAGTCCACCGAACGTGCGCCTTCGACGGCTGCGACACCCCCTTCGACAAATGCGAAATTCATCACATCACACCATGGAAACACGGCGGCCAAACCAACCTCGCCGACATGGCACCAATCTGCCCGACACACCACCACAACATCCACGAAGGCGGATGGACCCTCACCATCGGACCAGACCGAACAATCACAATCTGGCAACCCGACGGCCAACACCACTCCACCACCCCACCCGAACGCCAACGCCTCAAAGCCAGACAACAAGACAAACAGACCGGCCAGACGATGCAACCCCTCCACACCTGAGGGCGCATCGCCGCGTACCGCGCCGATAGGTTCGCGCCCCCGGTCAGGAGGCAGATTGATAAACGGGTGCTAGCCTTTGGTGGCCGTGTGGACAGACTTCTGTCGTCCCACTACATCCGCGTCAGATAAGGCGTCAGAAGCGTTCGCAGGAGAAGTTCGATGGCATCGGTTTGTTCAATATGTGGCAAGAGCCCCTCGTGGGGTATGTCGGTGTCTCACTCTCATCGACGCACCAAGCGTCGGTGGAACCCGAACATTCAGCGAATCCGTGCGCTCGTCAAGGGCGCGCCCAAGCGGATCGACGTGTGCACCGGTTGCATTAAGTCCGGCAAGGTAGTCAAGGCCGGCTGATGCAAGGCGTTGTCAAGGCCTACGACCCGGCATCGGGATTCGGCGTCATCATGTGCGACACCGATCTGGCCGATTACGATATGGCAGCTGACGCCCTCAAAGGATCGATCTTTCGCATGCTCCGACAGGGGCAGCGAGTCGTGTTCGACCTCGACGAGGCTGGCCGGGCAACCCACTTACACCTCGGTTCCGAGGTCGACATGGGCACCCCCGGCTTCAACTAACCGTCAGCTGATTGCGGCTCCGCAATCCTGATCCGCTAACACTTCTGGTGTTAGTCAGTCGTTGATCATCTGTTTTCCAGATAACCGCATCGCGAAAATCTCAGTCGCCAGGACCCATTCGACCCCATCATAAGCGCACGCACCAGAGCACACTATGAGTCGAGTGGTCTACGGAGGGAGTCGCGATGAGTGGTACTTCGACGAACGAACGTTTGAAGCAGTGGGTCGCCGACTGGGCAGCCGTGATGCAGCCCGACGCTGTCTACTGGTGCGACGGTGGTGCCGACGAGTACGACCGGCTCGCCGCTGAACTGGTCGCATCAGGCACGTTCACCCGACTCGACGAAGCTAAGCGCCCCAACAGCTATTGGGCACACTCCGACCCAGGCGACGTGGCCCGCGTGGAAGACCGTACGTTCATCTGCTCGCCAACCGCTGACGAAGCCGGGCCCAACAACAACTGGCGCGACCCCGCCGAGATGCGCGCTGAGATGACTGCGCTCTACACCGGGGCAATGGCAGGCCGAACGATGTACGTCGTTCCATTCTCGATGGGCCCACTCGGGTCCCCGATCGCCCACATCGGCGTGCAGTTGACCGACTCGGCATATGTCGCCGTATCGATGCGGATCATGACCCGGATGGGCCAGGCCGCGCTCGACGTGCTCGGCACCAACGGCAACTGGGTTCCGTGTCTGCATTCTGTCGGGGCACCGCTCGCCGCAGGTGAAACCGATGTCGCCTGGCCGTGCAATTCGGACAACAAGTACATCGTGCACTTCCCCGGCACTCGCGAGATTTGGTCGTACGGGTCGGGGTACGGCGGCAACGCCCTGCTCGGCAAGAAGTGCTTCGCGCTGCGAATCGCTTCGGTGATGGCCCGCGACGACGGCTGGCTCGCTGAGCACATGTTGATCCTCAAGCTCACCAATCCGGTCGGCGAATCGAAGTTCATCGCCGCCGCCTTTCCATCTGCATGCGGCAAGACCAACTTGGCGATGCTCGTGCCGACGATTCCGGGCTGGAAGGCCGAAACGATCGGCGACGACATTTGCTGGATGAAGTTCGGCGACGATGGCCGGCTCTACGCAATCAACCCGGAGGCCGGATTCTTCGGCGTCGCTCCCGGAACCGGATACGACACCAATGCCAACGCCATGGAAACCCTCTGGGGTAACTGCATCTACACCAACACTGCACTCACCGACCAGGGCGACGTGTGGTGGGAAGGGATGAGTGACACTCCCCCGGCGCGGGCAATCGACTGGCGCGGCAACGCCTGGACTCCGGAGGCCGACACACCCGCAGCACATCCGAACGCTCGATTCACCGCTCCCGCCTCGCAATGCCCGTCGATCGCATCGGAGTGGCAAGACCCAAATGGCGTACCGATCTCGGCGATTCTGTTCGGTGGCCGCCGACGCACCACCGTGCCGCTGGTCACCGAGGCGTTCGACTGGGAGCACGGCGTGTTCCTGGGTTCGATCATGGCGTCTGAGACAACCGCCGCGCAGCAGGGTGCCGTCGGAAAGCTGCGGTTCGATCCGATGGCAATGCTGCCGTTCTGCGGCTACAACTACGCCGACTACTTCGCCCACTGGTTCAAGATCGGCGAATCGACCGACGCCTCCAACCTGCCAAGGATCTTCTTCGTCAACTGGTTCAGGAAGGACGACGACGGTCGCTACCTGTGGCCCGGCTACGGCGAGAACAGCCGAGTCCTGAAGTGGGTATTCGAACGAGTTGCCGGCACGACAGAGGCAATCGACACGGCGATCGGGCGACTTCCGGCTCCCGGCGGGCTCGATCTCAAGGGACTTGAGATCACCGACGAGGACCTCGCCGAGATCACGAGGCTCAACGGCGACGGGTGGCGTCAGGTGATCCCGCAGATCCGCGAACACTTCGCCCAGTTCGGCGATCGGCTTCCGCTACAACTCCACGCAGCCGTCGACAAACTCGAATCCCAACTCGCCAAGTAACCCCGTTTCTGGCGGTTAGAGGACGAGGTTGCGGAGTCCTAATCCCATCACGAACAAGCTGCCGACCCCGTACAGCAACAACTCCTTACCCTTCATGAACGGGCTGGTTCGATAGCTGTACATGATTGCCACGGCGATGATCGCCGAGAAGCCGTAGAGCGCGTGCATATCGCTGCGTTCGACACCCGGTCGGCGAAACAGCACGGTGCCGAGCGTTGCCTGCACGAACGTTGTCAGCTGAGCGACGATCACGAGCGTCCAGATCGTTCGGCCACGCAGGGCCGACCATCGATAGCCGACAAGACACGCCACACCCGCCAGCGCATTGAATCCGATCAGCAACCACCCATTGACCTCGTGGGCGTCATGGAGCCTCACCAGCCGGTGCTCACTCGCCGCAACCGCGCCCTCCAAAGATCACCGTCACGACTTCGTCATCGGAGATCCCCGTGAGCAGACCGCGGAAGCTGTCACTGACGTAGAAGTTTGGCGGACTATTGAGATCCTCTTCACCAGGGTTCAGACTCACATCTGGGAACTCTGCCAACAGGTCGACAATTGGAGAACCGAGCGTGGTTCCGCCGGGGGTCCGCAAACCAACCGGCTCGTCACCGAGCTCGCCGATTCTGCCGTATTCCCAAGCGAGGAAGTGCTCCCGACCATTGGCGACCTCAGAGAGATCACCGAAGAGCAACGAGAGCACGCCCCAATCGACTCGACGAACGGTCGTGCCTTCACACGCCGCGAACGTAAACGGGTCAACCCAGCCTGTATCGGCCGTGGTGCCACCGAGCAAGGATGTGACGTACTCGATCACACCATCGGGGGCTGCACCGAACACCGCTGATCCGATCCCATCCCCGCGGAGTAACAACTCCTGAATGGCGACCGGTTCCGTCGTCGTGGCGGGTGCCAGTGAGGTCGGTGGCGGGGGGACAGTCTCTTGTGCCGAAGCAACCGTCGGCTCAGCGGTCACACTCGAATCATCCGTAGTCGCGCTGAGGTCTGGATCAGTCGAACTGGCTATGTCACTCAGGGTGTCGCTCAACGTGCCTTCAGCAGTGCCTTCAACTACCGTCTCGAAGGTCAGAGAGGGAGGTGTCGGTACACCATCACCGTCGGACTGCGCGCAACCGGCCACCAGCCCCGAAGCAATGACCAACACAACGAGGTGCGCTCGGGCGGAACCCGACAACCGAAACATGTCCGTCATTGTGGTGGAACCAGCTCGCTTTTCAGCGCATCACCGCGCCGACCGACCGCCAGCATCAATCGAAAAACCAACCCGGTTGCGGGCCGGGCTCGACACCGTGTTCGATGAACCACTCGGTTCCGAACGCGATCGCGAATGCCTCGTGTGGCATCTGTAAGAAGAAACTGGAATCTGAGACCTGGCTGGTGTGCGCCGCGATCGATCGTCGTTTCTGCGCGACGTACCCGGAAACATCGACACGCATCGTCAGCTCCGATTCCGGCGTGCCCATTGGATTGCCGTCATCCATCGGGCCGTTTGGGTCGAACGGTTCTTCGGGCGACCCGAAGTCGTCGGCACCCATCTCGCGCATCATGGCTATCTGTCGCGCCATCTCATCGCGGTTCATTGTTGCTTCGAACACACGCAGGCCAAGCAACTCGTCGACCACGAGTTGCTTGGTTCGATTGGCAACACGATGGATTTTGACGTGATCCGGGTGCCCGTAGTTGCCATGCCAGTCGTACGACGTCAACACGTCGGCCTGCTCTTGGAGCAGGATCTCTGCCAAACGTCCTGCCGCCTCGTCGAGATTCGCCTGCCAGAACGAATCAACGTGATCGTTGGCTTCCCAACCAGTCATCCCCGAGTCGTGGTAGCCGAGAAACTCGACACGTGAGACACCGAGCGCGACGGCTGAGGCGTCAGTTTCTCGACGACGACGCAGTTGCAGCGTGTCGTAATCACCGAGATCTTCGGGAACCTCGCCGTGGCGGCCATCGGTCGCAACCACGAGGACAACCCGATGACCCTCGGCGGCGGCGCGCGCCATCGATCCGCCCGTCGAGATCGCCTCATCGTCGGGGTGAGCGTGGAAACAGACGAGCGTTCCCATCACGCCTGCCTGACTGCGCCGGAGGCGACCAACTCATCGATCCGTGACGTCGGGAATCCCCAATCGGCCAGAATGGCAGTCGTGTGCTCACCGGGGTGCGCCGGTGGCTGATCGAGCTCGGCTTCCGTTCGGCTGAACCGAGGTGCCGGGGCGGGCTGCGTGTACCCGAACGCATCGACAAACGTTGACCGCTCGACGTTGTGCGGGTGCCGCGCCGCCTCATCCATCCGCAGCACCGGAGCAAAACACACGTCGGTGTGCTCCATGATCGCGCACCATTCGTCACGCGATCTCGACACGAATACAGCGGTCAGTTCCTGCTTGAGTAGCGGCCATTGCGCGTGATCCTGCTGAGCGGCGAACCGGGGATCATCGGTAAGGCCCGTCAGCCGCAACAGTTCGGCGTAGAACTGTGGCTCGATCGAACCGATCGAGATGTACTCACCGTCGGAACATTCGTACACGTCGTAGTAGTGCGCTCCGGTGTCGAGCATGTTGACGCCTCGCTTCGAGATGTCGTGAATCCCCATGTGGTGAAATGCCCAAAACATCGTCATCAGGATCGCTGACCCGTCGATCATGGCGGCGTCGACGACTTGACCCTGGCCGCTCTTGTGCGCCTCGAGCAGACCGCAGGTGATACCAAATGCCAGCAGCATGCCACCGCCACCGAAGTCTCCGACCAGGTTCATCGGCGGCGTGGGAGGGCCACCAGCGCGACCAAAATGCGCCAGCGCACCGGCCAGCGAGATGTAGTTGATGTCGTGCCCCGCTGCGAGCGCATACGGCCCGCCCTGGCCCCAGCCGGTCATCCGACCGAACACCAACTTCCGATTCCGGGCCAAACATTCGTCGGGTCCGACGCCGAGCCGCTCCATCACGCCAGGCCGGAACCCCTCGATCAAGGCGTCGGCACCTGCGACAAGATCGAGCAGGGCGGCGACTCCGTCGGGGTGTTTCAGATCAACAGCGATGTTGCGTCGGCCGCGTCGCAGAAGGTCAGGATGAACTGCGTCAGGCGCGGGACCGGTGACTGACCCTGATCGATCAACTCGGATCACTTCGGCCCCCATGTCTGCGAGCATCATCGCCGCAAACGGCCCTGGCCCGATCCCCGCGATTTCGACGACCCGATAGCCGGCGAGCGGCCCGGTCACGACGTTGCCTCGACCAAATCCGATCCGGATGTTGCGGTCGTCTGGTGAGCAAGGATCGATGAGGTCAACAACGGCCAGAGCTGCTCAGGCATGTCGTGACCCATATCGGCGACCTCCAACAGGTGTGCCCCGGGCACGAGTTCAGCAGTCCTACGACCTCCGCTCGGGTTGATCAGGGCGTCGTCGAGACCGTGGATCACCAACATCGGCACCGTCACCTGCCGCAACGCCTCGGTTCGATCGCCGCTGGCGCAGATAGCGGCAACATGCCGACTGACGCCCTCGGCATACGAGTTGCGGTCGAAGCACGCCGCCACGAGTTGCTGGAGTCGGCTGAGGTCGAAGTACCGCTTCGAGCCGACGATGGCGTAGTTGGCGGCCTGCGCGATCGCCTCGTCGCGGTTGGCGGGCGGGGGTGCGAGCAGCATCGTGAGTGCCTCCGGATCCGGCGATCCGTATGTCACATCACCGATCGTCGACATGATCGACGTGGCACTCAACAATCGATTCGGGTGCTCGATCGCCAACGTTTGGACAATCATTCCGCCCATTGATGCACCGACCACGTGGGCACGTGCGACACCAAGGTGATCGAGCAGGCCGATCGCGTCAGCCGCCATATCGGACAGTAGGTACGGCACGTCGGGCATCGGCGAGCGAGCGAACATCGCAGCGACCAGGGCCATCACGTCCACGAACTGACCATCGAACTTGGTCGAGTGACCGACATCGCGGTTGTCGAAACGAACGACGTATCGGCCCCCGTCAGCGAGTTGCCGGCAAAACCGGTCATCCCAGACGATCATCTGGGCACCGAGTCCCATCACCAGCAGCAGCGTCGGATCGTCTTGCGATCCGAACGTGTCGTATTCCAGTTCAATCTCATTCGGGATCAGCGCTCGCGTCATGACCCGAGTGTGGCACGCCGAAATCGGAGTTGATCAACCGTCGAGCAATTTGCGTTTCTGGGCTTCGAATTCGGCGGGAGTGACGGTGCCGCGTTCGAGCATGCCTTCAAGCTTTTCCAGCTGCGAGGCGACGTCGCCACCGCCAGATCCTGGGTTGAAATGGCGCTTCTCGTTGGACTCCATCTGGGAATGGATCAAGTTCTGCACCCGCTGCGGACGCTTGATGTCAGTGAAGCGCTGCTGACCGCTCTCGCCGCCAGACTCGATCAGCAAGTCGCCAGACCCGAGCACTCGCTCGAAGATCGACTGGTTGAACAATACGTTGTTGACACGTTCGAGCGGAATTTCGATCCCGCTCTTGGCGATCACACCGTGTCGGTAGATGATTCGGTCGCTCGTGATCACAAAGTTGGTGGTCGCCCATTTCACGTATCGGAGTAGCAGCCACAGTGCCGCTACCACAACCAGGATCAAAGCGAGCCAGCGAACCGGCTTGGCGGCATCGGAATCGTCATCGATCATCGTCAACGACAAGATCCCGAGGATGCTCGCCACGATCACGGCAATCACAGGGTTGGCGAACGACCACCAGTGTGGGTGGAGGTCCAGCGCAACAGTTTCGTAGTCATTCAGCAGCTTCTTCGGATACGGCATGAACCGAACAGTACCGTTACGGCGTGGACCCGAACGACCTGTTGGCAGATCTCGACGCCGATCAGCGTCGCGCCGTCACCACCGACTCACAATTGGTCGCCGTGATCGCCGGTGCAGGATCTGGCAAGACTCGGGTACTCACCCGGAGAATCGCCTACCGGATTGCCACCGGTACCGCCGACACGAGCCACACCGTCGTACTCACGTTCACCCGGGAAGCTGCCGGCGAATTGCGGCGACGGCTCCCACGGCTCGGTCTCACCGAACGGATCACGGCAGGTACGTTCCACTCCGTTTCGCAAGGCTTGTTGCGACAGCGCTGGCTCGACCAGGGCAAGCCGTTACCGACGATTCTCAATGACCGGCGACGTGTCGTCGCTGATCTGATGGGTCGTGCGGGGCTCGATGATCTCGTCGCCGACATGGATTGGGCAACCGCACGCGGCGTCAAGCCGAGCGAGTACGAATCGGCCGGGCGAAAGGCGCAGCGCCGCTCGCTGATCGACGCAGGTCGCGTGGCGGACGCGTTGGCCAAGTATCAGCGAGAGAAACGAAATCGTGGACTGGTCGACCTCGACGACTTACTCTCGCTCACCATCGACGAGATGGAACGTCACGCCGATTTCGCCGAGACGGTTCGGTGGCGATACCGGCATGTGCTCGTCGATGAAGCTCAAGACCTCAACCCGCTTCAACATCGGCTGGTCGATCTGCTCAGGCGCGGCCGCGATGACCTGTTCATCGTCGGCGACCCGGCGCAGGCGATCTACGGATTCAACGGCTCTGACCCAACGCTGCTACTCGACGTCGCCGAGCGATTCCCTGGAATCGAAATTATCCGGTTGCCGGTCAACCACCGTTGCACGCCGCAGGTCGTCGAGGCAGGTGCGCATGTCCTGCACGCAGACGGCCAGACCACCGACGTTCGCTCGGCACGACCTGATGGACCGGCCGTCTCGATGGCCGACCACGAAGATGACCAAGCCGAGGCGACGGCGATCGCTTCTCGGATCGCACGCCTCGACCCAACCGTGATCAGAACCAACAACGTCGCCGTGCTCGGACGAACCAATGCCGTGCTCATCCCCATCCGAGCCGCCCTGACCGCAGCCGGGATCCCCATCCGTCGGATTGTCGATGGTGCTGGCTCGGTGCTCACCCCTGTGCTCGCAGCGGCATACCGCAACAGCGACGCCAACCAGTTCCGTCGATGGGCGTACGACGAGTTCGAAACCGCTCAATCCAAGTCGGGAAGCATGCCGGAGGGTGCCCTCGTGTCGCCGGAGGCGGAGGTTGCGGCGGCGGCGATGACCTTCCTGCGCGAGCAGCCCACTGGTGACGGTGTTGCCTTTCGCAGTTGGGTTTCGACGACCGACCCGTTTGGTGGCGACGAACCTGGCGTCGATGTGCTGACGTTTCACCGTGCCAAGGGGCTCGAATGGCATTGTGTGTTCCTGATCGGTTGCGAAACCAGTCTCGTGCCACATCGCTCCGCATCGACGAACGCTGCCAAGGCGGAAGAGACCCGGTTGCTGTATGTCGCCCTCACACGGGCGACCGATCTGCTGCACGTCAACTGGGCACAACGGCGAGGCGGATACCAACGCAAACTGACCCCGCTGTTGGCGGGGTTCGCAAGTGAGTCTGCGGTCACGACAGGCCCTCCAATCGAGCTACGCGGACTTCACAAGAGCGATCGACTCGTCGCAATCGATCGGCTCCGTGCATGGCGCGCCAACGTCGCCAGAGTGAGTGGCATCGTTCCAGACGCGATCTGCAGCGACCAGACCCTGGCCTTGATAGCCGCCCATCGGCCCACGACGGCCGACGAACTTGACGAGGTCACCGGTTTCGGCGCAATTACGTCGCGCCGCCTCTACGAAGGAATCGCTACCGCGTTGACGCCCGAATCAATCTCCTAGGTCGACGACTACGGGGGCGTGATCGCTCGGCTTTTCACCCTTTCGGGCGTTGCGGTCGACCGTGCTCCACTCGCATCGTTGCTTAACCGACTCAGAACCGAGCACGAGGTCGATTCGGAGACCACGACCCATGTGAAAGTCGCCTGCCCGATAATCCCACCACGAATACACATCGTTGCGATCCGGATGCTGATGCCGGAACAGATCGGTGAGTCCCCAATCCAGCAGGGCGTCTAAGCGATCACGCTCGGGTTGGCTGACATGCGTTGCTCCGACGAACTTGCGCGGGTCGTAGACGTCGCGATCCTCGGGGGCGATGTTGAAGTCGCCGGTCACAATCACGTCATCGGCGGACGACGTATCTCGCCCGAGGTGATCCAACAGGCGATCGAGCCAGCTCAGCTTGTACTGGTAGTGATCATCATCAAGCGAGCGTC
The DNA here is from genome assembly GCA_031416375.1 of Ilumatobacteraceae bacterium. GTDB lineage: Bacteria > Actinomycetota > Acidimicrobiia > Acidimicrobiales > Ilumatobacteraceae > Ilumatobacter. The sequence goes on along the minus strand of JANOTN010000098.1, from coordinate 11,907 downwards.
CGTTTGGTACGTAGACGCTTGAGATCCGGACACCACCACATGTCGCCGTGATGATTCGAGCGTCCGGGTCCGGCTCGATACCGGGCGCGAAGTTGGCGACGACATCGTCGAGACCGACCTTCGACAGGATCGCAACACCGTTCCACTGTCCCTGGCCGTAGTGTGCCGTCTGATAGCCAAGCGCCTCGAACGTCAAGGCCGGGAAGCCGTCGTCGGCGAGTTTGGTTTCCTGCATGCAGACGACGTCGGGCTGCACCTCGGTGAGCCACGCCTCGACTCGTTCCATCCGAACTCGGAGTGAGTTGACGTTCCACGTGACGACGCGCATCATGAGCCGACCTTCTTGGTAACCGCCTTTTTGGCGGCGACGTTGTTGGCGGCCACCTTCTGTGCAGGAGTCTTCTGTGCGGGAGCCTTGTGTGCAGGAGTCTTCTGACCAGCAGCCTTCTTCGCAGCCGCCTGCTTGACGGGCTTTGGTCTGGCTGGCGGCGGTGACACTGGCTTCGGAACTGGTTTCCGGGCCCGTGTCTTCGCTCGTGCCGGTTCAACGATGACCGGTTCAACGATGACTGGTTCGACGGGCATCGACTCGACAGCCGTCGTCACCGCGACCGGCTTCTTTCGTGATCGCTTCGGCGGGCCCGCTTCGACGGCTGCGGGTGCGGCGGCCGGCTTGCGAGCCGCCCGCTTTTTGACCGGAACGTGTGCGTCGAGCACCGTGACCTCGCTGGCCGCCATTGCCGGCAGCGCAGCGTCGATACTCCGACGCTCGGCGACGTATCCGACGATCACTACGGCGAGTGCATCCCCGAGATTCAACGCCGATCGAGCGCTACGCGGGGCGGGATCGGCCATCAGTCGTAGGGGGATATACACCAGCACATCGCCAACGCGGGCGTACGCCCCGTGCGAGGCATAGATCTCGACAACAGCGGTGCAACTAGTACCGACGGGATGGCGCTCAACGAATTCAAGGAACGGCATCAGTTGATTGACGGGGCCACGCCCGGGCGGGGCGGACTTCGGTTCGGGTGGCGGGGCCATCGGGGCGACAACCTTCGGCGTGGCGACCTTGGGCGTGGCGACCTTGGGCGTGGCGACACCAGCACCATCGGACGTCGCGCTAGTGCTGCGACGGCTTCGGCCGCGACCGCCGCCCTGAGGACTCGACGCCGGCTGGTCATCGGTCTTCTTGGCTTCACGCACTGCCATCCGACTCTTCGGCCCGCGAACCGGATTGCGGTCGACGAACACCCAACCGACATGTGGAACCGGCTTACCGCCGATCAGTCGGCCTTCGTCGAACAACCATTCGTACTTGCCGTGGAACTCCTGGAACGAGTCATTCGACAACACATCAGCATTGGCCTTGTTGGCGATCGTCAGTACGAACGCATCCCCACGCCCAATCGCACCTGCAGGAGGGGTGACGAGTTCGTTGTTGGCGACTGCCTCATCGAACTCGGACGCCTCTTTCTTGTCGATTCGATGCCCGAACGTGGCGTCCACGACGACGGTGATGATCGAGCCGGGGTAGTCCTGCATGAACGCCATCACCGCCTCGTTCAACTGGTTGAGGCTGGGTTGCGTGCGACCTTCGGTGGCGATGTTCGACCCGTCAACCACAAAGTGGCGGGGCTTGTTTGCTGGAGCCATTGGTTATTGCGTCTCGATTCGAGTGACTTGGCCAGTCGGGTAGGACCGGCGCGCTCCGCCATCGTAGGGTGCGTCGCTATGCACGACACGCACACCACCGGGCGCAACCACCAGTTCCGGGCCGTTTTCTGGGATTTCGGTGGGGTAATTCTGTCGAGCCCGTTCGACGCATTCAACGACTACGAACGGGCCAATCGGCTTCCGATCGACTTCATCCGGTCGGTCAACGCCGTCGATACTGACACGAATGCGTGGGCGCGGATCGAACGTCAGGAGGTCACCGCGCACGAGTTTGACGTGTTGTTCGCAGATCAATCCGAGCGGTTGGGTCATCGCGTTCCGGGCAGCGAGGTACTCACGATGCTGCACGGGTCCGTGCGGCCAGAGATGGTCGTCGCGCTCGACCGGGTGATCGAGGCGGGATTCGTCACGGCGTGTTTGACCAACAATGTGTTGTCCGATCATGTTCGACCCGATGTCGACGATGTGATGGTCCGATTTCACCACGTGATCGAATCAAGCAAGGTCGGATCGCGCAAGCCTGAGACCGAGTTCTACGTGTTGGCCTGCGAGTTGGCGGGTGTCAGTGCCGACCAGTGTGTGTTCCTCGACGACCTCGGGATCAACCTCAAACCGGCACGGGCGATGGGCATGACGACGATCAAAGTCCTGTCGGCAGCGCAAGCCATCGCCGACCTCGAAGCAACACTGGGAATCGACCTCAGGTGATCCCGTTGCGAGTCGGCCGAGTGCCAACCTGGCTCTCTATCGGCGGGATCGCGATCGTAATTTGGCTCGCCGCGCTGGTTCGGTTTCGCGGGTGGATCGCCACCGACGACCACGCCATTCTGCAACTTCGCCTCGAGCGCATACAGGACGGCACGATCCCACTCGTCGGCGCCTTCTCGCGGTTTGGCTTTCATCACCCCGGCCCAGCACGCGAGTGGATTTTCGGAGTGCTGTACGCGCTGTCAGGGAATCGCTCTGCGGCATTGCCGGCAACGGCGTTGCTGCTCAACATCGGATTTGCAGCTGCAGCCGCAGTGATGGCGTTCCGACTCGGTGGAAGGGCGGCGTTGATTGCCGCCCTCGCTGGCGTGGCGATGATCAACATTGGTCTGGGTTTCGACCTGCATAGTCCCTGGAACCCCTTCCTAGCGGTAATAGCCGGCTACGCCGCCGTGTGGGGATGTGCGGCGATGGTCACAGACCGTGGGCGCAGTTGGCCGGTACCTCTTGTCACAGCGACGTTTGCCGCACAGAGCCACGCAACCGCGTTCGTTCTCGGCCTCGTGATCATCGGGGCAACGGCGTGGGTTGCGGTCGCAAACAGGTCTCGGCCTGGTGGTTCGCAGCGCCTCGCCAGGATCGCCGTAACGCTGTTCGCAATGTGGTCCGGCCCAATCATCGACCTGACCAACGGGCGCGACTCCAACATCGCCCGGATCCTCCGTGAGTCTGATCGAGATCGGCTCGGTTCACTCGACGCTCTGCGGCACGTCTCGCGCAAGGTCTTGCCGTGGTCGACCTGGCGGGGCGAAACAACCGTCCTAACCGCCGATCCGCCACCGACTCAGCAGATCCTCGTCATCGTCGTGCTGGTCGCTGCGATCAGCATATTTATCCTGCGTGCCCGAACTGCAGATCGCGGACTCCGCGCGCTGGCTGCGGCCGCACTCGGAACGATCGTCGTGGCGTGGCTCTCCTACGCTGCGATCGTGCTCCCGGCATACCCATATGTGTTCGCCGCACTCTCTGGAACACTGACGATCATGTGCGGATTCGGTGTCTGGTGGATGCTGCAGGGTGTTGCTTGGTTGGAGTCGGGAAATGCGAGGTGGCTGCCGATCCTCGCTGTCATGGTGGCGGTTGCGAGCAGCGCTGGTGGTTGGATTCAATCGGAACCAGCAATCGAGTCTCCGATCTCGCGCGGGCTCAAGGGAGCCTTGCACGGGCGAGTTGAGCGAGGGCAGGTGTATCAAATTGTGTCGGCCGGTATGACACAGGCATCGACTGAGGCCGAAGTGGCGCTCTACGTCGAACAGTTCGGCGGCGAGCCGTTCTCCCGCCAGTTCCACCTCGATTTGCCCGCTCCGGTGAGTCATTCTGACGTCTTGATCGCAGCGATGACGACAGCGCTCGAATGCATTCGCTCGTCCGCCACTCCCGATCAACTCGTGGCGCTCGACATCAGCTCATTCAGTGGTCTGCCGGTCGGCGTGTTCCTGCTCCCGCAGGAGTCGGCGGTATCGACCCTCGAAGGTTGCGGAATCACGCCGTAGCTCGGCAGTCCTGGGCGGGATCACAAACCCTCAAACACAGCATCCATCAGGTCAGCCAGCTCTTGATCGTGGACCGTTTTCGAACCGGTGGCGGGACTGCCCGACTCGACTCGGGCAACGTGTTGCAGGTCGTAGCCACGTTCCTTGACACGCCACGTTCGGTGCTCGATGAAGTTCCAGGCACCCATATTCTCTGGCTCCTCTTGCAACCAACGCAGCTCCTTGGCATTCGGGTAACGCTCCTGAAGGATCTGCAACATCTGCTCGGTCGGCAGTGGATACAGCTGCTCGATTCGTACGATCGCCGCGGGAGCGTTGCGAGCATCGCGCTCGGCAAGTGCATCCCATGCAACCTTGCCTGAGCAGAAGATCACTCGCTTGACCGCGCTCGCATCGACCACATTCGGATCGTCAAGTACCTCTCGGAAGGAGCCAGTCGTCAACTCGCCAATCGGTGAGCGCGTCTGCTTCATCCGCAGACCCTGCTTTGGCGTAAACAACACGAGCGGGGTGTGCCGATCACTGTGCATTTGACGCCGGAGAAGGTGGAAGTACTGCGACGCCGTGGTGGCGTTGCAGACCTGCATGTTGTCCTCGGCAGCCAGGGTGAGGAACCGCTCGATTCGAGCGGAGGAGTGCTCGGGGCCCTGACCTTCGAACCCGTGTGGCAGTAACAACACGAGGCCGTTGCGTTGGCCCCATTTGTCTTCAGCGGCGACGATGTACTGGTCGATGATGATCTGGGCACCGTTGATGAAGTCACCGAATTGGGCTTCCCACATCACAAGTGCATCAGGATTGGCGTGCGAGTAGCCGTATTCGTAGCCGAGCGCGGCGTACTCGGAAAGCAGCGAGTCGTAGACCCAGAATCGAGCCTGCTCAGGCGACAACTCGTTCAGTGGGACCCACGAGTCACCGGTGTCGAAATCAACGAGCGCCGAGTGCCGCTGGCTGAATGTGCCACGACGGGAGTCTTCACCGGCGAGTCGAACCGGGTAGCCCTCCAACACCAGCGACCCAATCGCCAGCGCTTCGCCCGTTGCCCAATCGATGTCGCCGTCAGTCTCGTACTGCCGGGCGCGACCCTCGAACTGTTTGACGAGTTTCGGGTGAGGCGTGAATCCGGTCGGGTACGACGTGAGGTGATGGAAGATCTGATCGATCGTCGCCCGGTCGACACCAGTCGCGATGTGTGGCAGCACCCCGAGCGGTTTCGGCGGTCTCGGTGCCTTAACGGCGACCAATTCCTTGGCGCGGGTGGCGTCGAGGGCGACCTGGAGCTTGCCTTGGAAATCAGAGAGCGCCTGCTCCGCCTCCTCGACGGTGATGTCACCTCGCTTGACCAGCGACTCGACGTACAGCTTGCGCACGCTCCGTCGCTCGGCGATCGCCTTGTACATCAAGGGCTGCGTATAGCTCGGGTCGTCGCCCTCATTGTGACCGTGACGTCGGTAGCACACCATGTCGATCACGACGTCTTTGTGGAACGTCTGACGGTACTCCCACGCCAGCCGGGCAACCCGAACGCACGCCTCGGGATCATCACCGTTGACGTGGAAGATCGGTGCTTGGACAGTCTTGGCGACGTCGGAGCAGTAGATCGACGAACGCGCAAACTGCGGCGACGTAGTGAACCCGATTTGGTTGTTGATGATCAGGTGGATCGTGCCGCCCACGCGGTAGCCGCCAATGTCGCTCATCGCCAGACACTCCGCAACGATGCCTTGACCGGCAAAAGCAGCGTCACCGTGGATCAGCAACGGCAGCACCGAGTACGCCCCAGGCGGCTCGATCTGATCCTGCTGGGCGCGGGCAATTCCCATCACGATCGGGTCGACCGTTTCAAGGTGACTCGGATTGGCAGCCAACTCAATCGGAATGTCAACACCGCTCGCGCTCTCGTACTTGCCGGTTGCGCCGAGGTGGTACTTCACGTCGCCAGAACCCTGCACGGTGTTCGGGTCGACATGTCCTTCGAACTCCGAGAAGATCGCCTCGTAGCTCTTGCCCATGATGTTTGACAGCACGTTGAGTCGGCCACGGTGGGCCATCCCGAGCACGGCACCCACGAGCCCGTCATCGGCGGCACCGGACAGGATCTCGTCAAGGATCGGGATCGCCGATTCTGCACCCTCGATTCCGAATCGCTTGGTGCCGACGTACTTGGTAGCGAGGAACTTCTCAAATGCCTCGGCCGCATTCAGACGTTCGAGGATGCGATCCTTCTGCTGCTTGGTGTAGGTCGGAGCCTTGACCTCAAAACGTTCCTGAATCCAGCGCTGCTCGTCGGTGCTCTGGATGTGCATGTACTCGACACCGATTGTGCGGCAGTACGCATCGCGGAGTACCCCGAGCAGATCGCCGAGCGTCATCTTTGACTGGCCACCGACGTCGTCAGTAAGGAACTCTCGATCAAGGTCCCAGATCGTCAGGCCATACGTCGCCGGATCGAGTTCGACGGGCGTGCGCGGTTCCTTCCAGCGCAGCGGGTCGAGGTCGGCAATCAGGTGCCCGCGCACGCGATGTACGCGGATCAGTTTGGCGACGGCCATCTGCTTGGCGAGCATTGCCTCTTCGCGATCGATCGGGTTGAGATCAGGACGCCATTTGACTGCCTCGTACGGCATGTCGAGGTCTTTGAAGATGTCGTCGTAGAAACCGTGTTCGCCAAGCAGCATCTGGTGGACGCGCTTGAGGAACATGCCGGACTCTGCACCCTGGATGATCCGGTGGTCGTACGTGCTCGTAATCGTGACGACCTTGGAGATACCGAGTGAGGAGAGATTGCGGCGATCCGAACCCTCGAACTCAGCCGGGTAATCGATGCTGCCGACTCCGACAATCACACCTTGGCCCGGCATCAAGCGGGGCACCGATTGGACCGTGCCGATCGTGCCTGGATTGGTGAGCGTAATGTTGGCACCGGCGTAGTCGTCGATCGTCAGTTTGTTGTTCTTGACTTTGCGGATGATCTCCTCATACGCCGCCAGGAAGCCGGCAAAGTCGAGCGTGTCAGCCTGCTTGAGGACCGGAACGACAAGGGTGCGAGTGCCGTCACCCTTGTCGACGTCGACCGCCAACCCCATGTTGACATGGTCGTGCCTGACCATACGCGGCTTACCATCAGCGCCCAGGACGAAGCCGTTTTTCATGTTTGGCACGGTCTCGGCGATCGCCTTGACGAGTGCGTACCCAATCAAATGGGTAAAGCTGACCTTGCCGAGCCCGGTGCGCGACCGGTAGCCGTTGATCACCTTGCGGTTGACCTCGAGCAACTTGGCCGGCACGTTGCGAAAGCTGGTTGCGGTCGGAACGCCGAGGCTGGCTTCCATGTTCTTCACAATCACGGCGCCGATCCCACGGATGGGATCACCCAACTCAGCAGCCGGGCTCGCCTCCGCTGCCGGACCTGATGCGACGGTTGCTTCGGTGGTCGCTTGCGCAGCGATCGGGGCGGCGAGCACGGGCGTTGGAGCGTGGGCTGGGGCGTGGGCTGGGGCGTGGGCTGGGGCGTTCACCGAGCGGTAGTCCTCGAAGAACTCGCGCCACGATTCCCCGACAGAATCAGGATCGGCAACGTATTGCTCGTACATCTCTTCGACGAGCCAAGAATTCGCCCCAAACGCAGGACCAGTGGTTTCAGACACAGACATCGCGGCCGATCGTAGTGGCTCAGGCCCGTCGCTCACTCGTGACGGAACGAGGGTTCCAGTGAACCGAATCGAACCAAACACTCGGCGCTACCACAGTGATCTGGCACGATAGGGAAATGACAGGCGGACTGAGCAGCGAAACCCCACCCCCCGGGGTTCCGCTCCGCCCTCCAGGTGTTTCCGGATCGCCGGTGCCGCCACCCCCCATGCAGGACCGGCTGGCATCGGCCTGGGAGCCGACGCTTCCGGACTCTGCGCCCAAGCCGGCGGCTCCGATGGTCAGTCACGCTGCTCGGTCCGGCGCTTCGACCACGTGGTATCGGTCAGATCAGGCCCGCTACAGAAGTGTCCACCGTCGAGCCAACCCGTGGTGGCGGCGACTCGCCCGCGGGATTATCGCTGCCGGCTTCATCGGAGTTGCTGGACTCGGTTTGTACTTCGGGGCGCGTGAGTTGCAGGACTACCTTGAGCGCGACCGTCTCCCGTCTCCCGGCGTCGAACTGGCCACCTATCGGGCGACCAGCTTTCAGATTCGTTCAACCGCGCCGGCTCCCGTGCTCGACGGCACGCTGGCACTCGACACCGCCAGCCGAGCCTTCGAGTTCGTCGGACGCGGAAACGGTGCACAGGCCGGTCTACAAGTGGTCAGTGTGGATGGCTCGACGATGTACGTCCGTCAGGGTGCCGCAACGTGGCATGTCGGTACTGCAGCTGACCCGATCATCAGCGAATTAGGCCGGGCGATGCCGTACCTGCTGCGAGTCGACACGACTGACGATGTCCTCCCGAAACGGCTGCGTCAGGGATACGTCGATCTAATCGACCGAGCCTCGGTAGGCATCGATGAGAGCGAGTTGACACGGTACGAGATGGCGTTCAACACCTCCGGTTTCAGCAATGATCACCCATTTCAATGGCAATCATTTCAGGCTGAGGTGATTCCCGGAATCGTCATCGATCCCTCGGTACCGGTCACGATGTGGACCGATCAGGACTCGATGGTCGTGCGGTTCCAAGACGAAAAAACTGGATGGAGGTGGCAGCGACTCACCTACGCCGACATACCGTTCGAACTCTCACCTGCGACCGAGCGCGAAATCGCGGCAGTCGTTGCCGCGCCCCCGGCACCGGACGAAACCTCGAGCGCCGGCGGCTAGATCCGTTCGAGGGCATTGCCGTCGAACAACGGGGTGATGCCGAATTGTTCGATGTCAGCTCGCATCGCGATGTCGGCTGGACATTCGAGCGTGCCGCTAGCCGCTGCGATCACGACAGAAAGCAGACGAGCGTCACTGCTGGTGTTCAGGAACAAGTCATCGTTGCTGAGTACGTAGCGAACTCCCCGGCCGATCGCCTCGCCATCGGTCAGCGGCTCATACCAGCTGAAATGCGGCTGCTCGGGATCGGCCCAACGACCTCTGGCGACGGCTTTGATCGTCTGCATCGCGACCTGACGGTCAGCGCACAAGGCTCGCAGCGAGTCGACGTCGGCTCGATAGGCGTCGCTGACGAGTAAGGCATGGTTAAAGGGAAACAACACCGACTCGAAGTCGAACCGTTGCAAACTGCGTAGGTGCATCGCGGGTATTCGGATGCCGTGGCCGGTCACTCCGATGGCACCGACCAAACCCTCGTCGCGAGCGCTGGCAAGTGCTGCGACGGCGCCGTCGGGAGCAAACGCTTCGTCCCATTCGTCGTCCTCGACGAGATTGTGGAGCTGGATCAGGTCAACTTGGTCGACACCCATTCGTTCCAGCGACCGTTCCAACTCGGCTCTGGCAGCGCCACCCGAGCGTTCGCCGGTCTTGGTTGCGAGAAAGAAACGGTGGCGATGGGTCGCAAGGAATGGTCGCAGACGATCCTCTGATGCGCCGTATGACGCCGCCGTGTCGATGTGGTTGATCCCGGCTTCGTCGATCAGGGCCAAGGTTCGATCGGCGCCTTCCTGACTCATGCCACCCAGTGCGGCGGCACCGAAGATCAACCGCGACGATTGGTGACCGGTTCGACCGAACAATGCGATGGGAAGCATGGTCAGACGATACCCCCGGACATCACTACGAGGATGCGCGGACGCCGGTGACATTACGGTAACACCGCTGCGTCGGCAATAATGGGGACGTGGCGACCGAGCACGACATCGAGGCATTCCAACGCGACGGAGTCGCCGTTCTCCGCGGCGCGCTGTCGGACCAGTGGATCGAACTCTTACGCGACGGCGTCGAGTACAACCGAACACATCCCTCGGCGTGGTCGCACCGGTACACGAACCCCGACGAGTCGGTCGGCTTCTGGAGCGACTACGTGACGTGGCCGAATGTGGCCGAGTATCAGCGCGTCGTATATGAGAGCGGGCTCGGTGAAATCGCCGCCCAGCTGATGCGATCAACCACTGCCCGGTTCTTCCACGAACACGTACTCGTCAAGGAACCGGGGGCATCCGAGCGGACACCGTGGCATCACGACCAGCCGTACTACTCGATCGACGGCGACCAGAGCGTCAGCATGTGGATTGGCCTCGACACGGTCCCCGCCGAAACGGCGTTGCGTTTTCTTGCCGGGTCGCACCTTTGGGATCGTTGGTTCATCCCGCGGCGCTTCATCGATCACGTGCCATACGGTCCCGAAAGCGACCGCTACGAACTGCTTCCCGATGTCGACGAGCTGATCGCCACCGATCCCGAACACCATCAGGTCGTCGCATTCGCCGTCGAACCGGGCGACGTGATCGTGTTTCACTACCGCACCCTGCACGACGCGCCAGGCAACGCCTCGCAAGCGACCCGACGCCGCGCTGTCAGCTTGCGTTGGATCGGCGACGACGCCACCTGGGCCGAACGCCCCTGGCAAGTCTCTCCTCCCTATCAACCGAATGGCCTCCGAGTCGGCGATCCACTCGACGACGACCGCTTCCCGCTCGTAGTGGCCTGAACCGCACAGGTACGGTCGGGTTGATGAGCACGCCGACTTTGCCTGACGGGTTCGTGGTCGTTGTCAAGCGTGATTGCGAGACTTGCCACGCGGTGGTTCCCGTACTGCGACAACTCGCCGCAACGACGACACTCACCGTCTACACGCAGGACGATCCTGGCTTCCCCGGCGATCCAGCGGCGATCTACGACGCCGATCTTGGGGTCAGCTGGCATCACGAGATTCAAACGGTGCCGACCGTGATCAAGGTCGTCGACGGCGTCGAGGTCGACCGCACGATTGGCTGGCTGCGCACCGATTGGGAGACGCTCACGGGCATCTCTGGACTCGGGCCAGATCTACCCGCGTACCGGCCAGGGTGCGGGTCGAAGAGTGTCGACCCCGACCTCGTTGACCAATTGCGGGTTCGACACGGCGGAAGTGGATTGCGGTCCCGGCGGATCGAGGTTGCCGAACTCGAGGACGACATCGAGATGATGTTCACCCGCGGGTGGACCGATGGCCTGCCGGTCGTACCGCCATCAGAGCAACGCGTGTTGCGGATGCTCAACGGCACCAACCGAACGCCTGACGAAATCGTTGCCACCGTGCCGCCCGATCTGGTCGCGGTAACCGTCGAGAAAGTGGCGATCGCGGCAGTCATGGCAGGCTGCCTGCCGGAGTACCTGCCGTGGGTACTCACCGCTGTCGAAGCGGTCTGCACTGACCAGTTCAACATGCACGGGGTGCTCGCAACCACCATGCCGGTCGGACCGGTCGTCGTCTGCAGCGGGCCCGGTACCCGCAAGATCGGTATGAACTCCGGCGTGAATGCCCTTGGCCAGGGAAACCGGGCCAACTCCACGATTGGGCGGGCGCTCCAACTCGTAGTCCGAAACGTCGGAGGTGGACGTCCCGGGGGTGTCGATCGTGCAACGCATGGCGCGCCGGGCAAGCTGTCGTTCTGCTTCGCCGAGAACGACATCGACTCACCGTACGGAACGCTTGCCGGTCAGTTTGGTGTCGGGTCAGGCATCGACGCCGTCACCGTGTTCGCAGGCGAGGGCCCGCGCTGCATCGTTGATCAGCTCTCGCGGACCCCGGAAAGTTTGGCCGGATCTCTGGCCGGGGCGATGCAGGCGATGCATCATCACAAGTTGGTGATGGCATTCGACGCGATCCTCGTCCTTGGCCCAGAGCACGCACGTGTGTTCGCCGAGGCCGGATGGGATCGCGATCGGATTCTGTTCGAGTTACACATGCGACTCACCACGCCGGTTGCCGAACTCGTACGCGGAGCCGATGGAATCGCCGAAGGCGTGCCACTGGGACTCGGCGATGGGGCACTTCCCAAGTTCACACCGACCGGGTTGATGCTGGCCTACGCCGGGGGTGGCGCCGGATTG
>JANOTN010000097.1:0-9661 GCA_031416375.1 Ilumatobacteraceae bacterium | reverse complement strand
TCGGCGTCCATCGGAATCTACCCACCGGAGGTCATCTGCCTCTGCCCAATGGTGGCGTTCTGAACGCGAGAATGGTCAGCTACCGCTGCATACCGAATCCTCTCTGTGTCAAGCGGCATCTTTGAGGCGTGCGCGGGCGCGTTTGTTCGCCCGGTGGTGCCCGGTTTGTCGTACCGTTTGGTGCGGGTCCGGGAGTGACTTCGCCGAAGAACCGGTCGCGAGGATGCGAGACCGGTCACGCTGGCTTGGAGTCGTTCCTTGTTGTCCTCCCGGACCTGGGATAGTAGTTCAGTGGGCGCAGCGGCCGACGTCGGTGACAAGCTGTCGGTAAACAGCGTTGCTGACATGTCGTTTCAAAGATCGCAGTGCTTCGCGTTTGGTCTTGCCTTCGGCGACCTATGGCGGAGCTGGGTGACTGCCGCCATGTGGATCGCAGAGTTCAAGGTGCGGTTGCCTCGACGCGACAAACGGTGCACGGTCCGACCGCCCGAGGAGAATTCGACAGGTGCTGTTCCGGTGTAGGCAGCGAAGTGATCACGGTTGCGGAACCGACGGACGTCACCGACGTTGCCGATCAACACGGCTGCGATGACCGCCACCTGCTCGATGATCTCGCCGAGCACGACGTCGGCCACCCGGCTCTCCGACCGGTCCCGCCGCCTCGGCGACGGCGACCAGTTCGAACGGCGTCCACTGCTGTGTTGGACAGTTGGCGAGGGGTGATCCGATCGGCGCTTGCAAGGTCGGGCAGAAAGCCGTCGATCCCGGCGTCGAGGTCGATGGTGCCCTCGTCGGCGAGCTGGGGCACAACAACGGCGACGAACGTCTTCGTTTCGCCGAGGTGTCCGATAACAAACGCCACGGCGAGTCGTCGGACAATCCGATATCGCCGGTTGGCAGCCGCGCGTTACGTGCTACCTCGAGGTCACCGTCACGCACAGTAGATCGCCGGTTACCGAGCGGGCGTGCGCGCACGTGGGCTGGGCGAACGGTGCGGTGGAGAAGCGCGTGTCCCGAGAAGCTGACGGACGATAGCTTCGAGGCCGATGCAGACCGACGGCTGGCGTGAGGTGAACAAGGCCAACTGGGAGTCGCGAGTGCCGCTCCACACCGGTCCCGGTGGCTATGACCTGGGAGCCTTCGACGATCCTGATCACCTCAGCAATGTCGTGCGTTACGACCTGCCCCGGCTCGGTCGTCTCGAAGGCTTGGATGTGGTCCATTTGCAGTGCCACATCGGCACCGACACGGTCGGGCTGGCCCGCCTCGGTGCCCGCAGCGTCACCGGACTCGACTTCTCGCCGTTGGCGCTGACGGCAGCACGTGCGTTGGCTGCGCGGGCGAAGGCTTCCGTTGCGTTCGTGGAGTCCGACCTGTACGACGCTATCGAGACGTTGGGCCCCGCCGGCTTTGACGTCGTGTACACCGGCGTGGGTGCCATCTGCTGGCTCCCCGACATCGCGCGGTGGGCGCAAGTGGTAGCCGACCTGTTGCGTCCCGGTGGGCGCCTGTTCTTACGGGAGGGCCACCCGGTGCTGTGGTCGATGAGCGACCCGCGGTCCGACGGGCTGCTGGTGGTCGAGTTCCCCTATTTCGAGACCGACGGTGTGGCCTTCAGCGAGGCGGTCAGCTACGCCGGCCAGGGCACGCTGGCGGCGCCGGATATCATCCACTTCAACCACGGTCTTGGCGAGATCTTCAACGCGCTGTGGGCGGCCGGACTCACCGTCACTGCGTTCGATGAGCATCGGGAAGTACCGTGGAACCCGTTGGGTGACGGCATGGTGGCCAGCGACATCCACGACGGCGAGTTCGTGCTCGCCAGCGGCCAGGACCGCATGCCCCTCAGCTATACCCTCCAGGCCATCAAACCCGCCGACTCACCACACCCGATCGCCTGAATCCACCCGCGCGGTGGATCGCGGACGACACCGAACTGCTGCGGTTCTCGTCGGTCAGCGCATATGGCGACCCGGCCGATCCGCGGATGGACCCATCAAATCGAAGTCGCCTCGTAGAAGGACGCCACACGGTCGAGCGGGTCTTAGTGATCCGCACGACCTGCAGCCACTGGTCGATGCGTACTGAATCGATTCGAGCAGTCTGGCATCGCCTCTGATCATCGACGCCATTGGCCCATGGTCGATCCTGCGACCGGGGAGGGTGCCCCGTAACGCCAGCTACGCGGCGAGCGAAGGGGACGCCGGAACCCGGAATCCACCACGTTGAGTATTCCCTGCGACGGAGGATGTAATGGCCGCCAGCGCGCAATTTCTGGTAGCCCCGGACGCCCGCTGTCAGCGGATTTCTGTGCCGTCGGATCGGTAGGTGTGCCAGTGGCCTTGGTTGTCGCGGTGGACTTGGTAGCCGTGGTGTTTGAGTCGGTTGTGTCGTGGGCAGCGGGGGGCTCCGTTGTCGGGGCGTGTTTGACCACCGTTGGACCATTCGATCAGGTGGTCGGCTTGGCAGCGCCCGGCGCGCACTCTGCAGCCGGGATGTGTACATCTCGGGACCAGGGCCATCACGGCGTCACGTGCTGGACCTTTGAACAAACGCTGTTGACGGCCCCAATCGATCACGGTGCTTTGCGAGTTGACCAACACTCGACGAATATGACCTTGCAAGGCGATCTGGATCGCGATCTTCGGATCGACAGGAACCCCTGATGTCGTTTCGCAGCGTCGATCGGTGATCAGCGGTGTCGTGTCCTCCCACGGATCGACAACACGCTCAGGCAACAGCCGTAGCTCGGTTAGCAGATCACGGAAATCGTGTTCGCTGATCACCACGTTGAGGATCGGCTCGGGGCGTCTCGAACCGGGCGGTGTCGAGGCTGCCGTGGCGAAGATCGCCGTGACAGCATCGGCGCGGCGTTGTGCGTCGGTGCGTGGCATCAACGCCTTGCATGCCTGCTCGCCGTAGATGTCCTTGGTTGATTCCCAATCAGCTTGGAACTCGGCCTCGACGAACCGTTCGTAGACCTCCAAGTTTTGGACACCATCGATGTCGCCCCACTCGGCAGCCAGACTGCCTGCACCGTTCCACACGCCGCAATGGGCGTTGCGGTTCTGATGTGTTGATTCACGATCACGATGCGCCCCGTCGGTGTCGGCGAGTAGTTCCCAGCGTTCCACCAGCCGCCGGAAATCGTCGAACTCCAACCGGGAAGCTTCGAGACTCAACACGCCGATCACCGATTCGATCTGCTCACCGCAACGAGGATTAGCGAACCCTCGGCCGATCTCGGCTGCGTGCGCCACCGGCATCCACGTTTCGAACAGCGATTCGCCGACCGACACGAACTCGGCGACAAGCCGTGCGACCCGCATCCGCGACCGGCATTCGGCGTTCGACCAACCCAGCGACGCCCGCAACAAACCCCACATCGAGGCGTGCCCGTCAGCGTGGAACAACCGGCGACGATCCAACTCTGCCAGCACGACCGCCTGTTCTGCTTCCAACTCGCGCCGCCGCCCCTCGACATTCCGCATCCGAGCCAGCAGCCCGACATCGTCGAGCCCCTCCACCCCGGTCACAACATCAGCGAACACCGACTTAGTATACCATACGCCTGTTGCATAGTAGTCCAACCCGGTGCGCAGATCGGCACAGCGCCAGTCACGGTCCCCAATCAACGAAATCGCGGGGCTTGCATGGCCGCTTCGCTTTGTTCCTTGTGGAGGCGTTCGTCGTATCCGATCTGGCGGAAAAGATCCGCAAGCGAGTCGTAGTCGCCGAATTCGTCTTGGAATTCGCTCGTAAATGGGGTCTTCTCCCACTCGGGGTTCTCCTCGACCAGCAGGGCGTACTCGTGCTCTGCATGGTCCTCGAAGTCGGCGTTGAGTCGGTACGACCAGGCCGGCCGAACGGCATACAACACCCAGGAGAGCTGGTAGTAACCAAACGCCACAATCTGCGGGAATACTCGAGCCTTGAGCCACGACGATCGCCGGCTGGAGCTCGTCAGTTCTTCGAGAATCAGCAGGTGCCACTGCTCGTTGTCCTGTTCCCATCGGTTCACGCGCACAGATTCGAACACACGCCGGGCAAAGCCTGGTTGGCTGGCGGTGTGCGTCACCGCCACGTAAGCAACGTTCTCCCAAGCCTGGTACGGCACGCGGGCAATAAGTTCCAGCACTCGAAACTTTTCCAGGGTGCGGGCCTTCCCATACACGAGGTCCATCACGAGAAACAGAGTCTTGGCGCTGAGCGAAGCCTTTCGACGCGGTGAGGCCAGCGTGGCGATCTGCTCCTCCCGAAGTCGAGCCGAGTCAAGGCGCTGGATCGGCCCAAACGGAGCCCGATCAACCATCGCACGTGACACCGGTCCTTGCGGGCCGAAATCCATCGCCACCACCTCCATATCCAACCTACCGCCACACGTTCAACGAGCCAGCGTGACGCGCACCACACCTACCCGTCACGTCGAGGCCAGTAGGTCGGCGAGATCGGCGCTAACACCGAGACGCGGTGCCCATAGCCAGATATATTCCGGATCGAGGTGCTGGGTGGCGGCAATTTCCACGCAGTCGCGCCATTGAACTTCGGAACGTGAGTCGAGTCGCCAACGCAGTTTTGCCAACACGACATCCTCAGGGCTCGCAACCCAGCTCGGCACCCCGAGCACATCCGCTGCGACGCGGCGAGACAGACGCGACTGAGCGAACTCATCGGTCGCCATCGCGACGAAGACATCGACCTTGCCCCCGCTGCGGAAATGCAGGACATTGAACGACCCGCCAGCACGGCCAGCGTGCCGGGCGTCATCGTCGGGGACGTATAGCTCCTGGCGGTCGAGCCGAGTGAGTAACTCATCGACCTCGCCTGAGGACATCACGGCGACCAGGTCGACGTCGCGGGTTGCCCGTGCAACACCCCATGCCGCTGCGGCGGTTGAGCCGACGACAACGTACTGAACCTTGGTTGCTTCGAGAGCGACAACGACTGACCGAAAGGCGGCGACGAGGTCAATCATGGAGCGACCAGCGGCTCGCCTGGCCAAGCCGCCTGCACGAGATCGTCACCGTAGCGCAGTCGCACGGCGGCGAGGAACACAGAACGGTCGTCGTACTCCGGATGCCTTCGACGAATCCCGTCTGATTCCATTCGCGACATCGCATCGTTGAGCAGTGCCCACTCCTCAAGCCGTTCAGCGACCGAACGCCCAGCAATCGCATCCATCTGACGCCGCCACACATCGGGCGTCGTATCAGCGGGAATCGCAGGTGGGTTGAGCCGTACCATTCCCGCCAGCGTAGCGACCGGGTGTCCCAGCCATCAGGCGTTGGCGGCGGCGCGGCGCCAGCGGAGGTAACCCTCCATGAACTGGTCGAGGTCGCCGTCGAAGACGGCGGACACGTTGCCGGATTCGACCTCGGTACGCAGGTCCTTGACCATCTGGTATGGCTGCATCACGTACGACCGAATCTGACTGCCCCAGCCGACCTGGGCTTGTTTGCCGGCGATTGCGTCGAGCTCGGCCTGGTGTTCGTCTTCGATCTTGGCGACGATCATCGCCTTCAAACGATTGAGTGCCCGTTCACGGTTCTGCAGTTGACTGCGTTCCTCCTGAGAGGTGGCGACGAGACCAGTCGGTTCGTGAATCAGACGCACAGCGGACGACGTTTTGTTGATGTGCTGGCCGCCAGCGCCAGAGGCCCGAAAGACCTCCATCCGGATCTCCGACTCGTTGACTTCGAGATCGGGTGCTTCCATCTCCGGCCAGACCTGGACGGCGGCGAAACTGGTTTGGCGGCGGCCCTGGTTGTCGAACGGGCTGATCCGTACCAACCGGTGCGTGCCGCGCTCGCTCGTCATCAAGCCGTACGCGTATCGGCCGGTCAACGTGAACTCGGCGGAGTTGATCCCCGCTTCGACACCTTCCGAGGCGTAGTTGACCACCAGGTCGAAACCGCGCTGCTCGGCCCAACGGCTGTACATACGCAGCAGCATTTCCGCAAAGTCTTGGGCGTCGACGCCACCATCCTTAGCGTTGATCTGCACAATGCACGGCAGGTCGTCGTGTTCGCCAGTGAACAGACTGCGCAGTTCGAGTTGATCAAGCGCCTGGGAAACCTTCGACAACAGATCTGCGATCTCGGGCTCCTGCGACTCGTCGTCTACCTCGCGAGCAAGCTCGTGGAGGACTTCGGCATCGTCGAGTTGTGCAGACAGGGACTCGTGTGTGTCGATGTCACCCTTGAGGTTCGAATACTCGGTGCTGATCCTCTTTGCGACCTCGACGTCGTCCCACAGGTCGGGGCGTTGCATCTCAGACTCGAGTTCGACGAGCCGATCACGACAGTCGCCAATATTCAGATACGCGGCAGCCTCATCGAGGCGTCGGCGCTGGTCGCGCAGGTCAACGGAGAAATCGCGCATTGGATGACTAGGCGGCGCCGTGGCACAGTTTGAATTTCTTTCCGGAACCGCAGGGGCATGGCGCATTGCGCGGTGTCTTGTCGAAGGCGTCCTTCACAACCGGCACGGGTTTGGCCACTGACTGGGGTGGAGCGGCTTGGGGCGGCAGCTCGCCTTCGGCAACCGCCGCCGCGGCGGCGCGGTCGAAGCCTGTCGATGCGGGTGCATCATCACTCGATGATGTCTTGAGGTTGATCACTTTCGGTTCCAGCGTCGGCTCTTCCTTCTGGACGACCTGGACGTGCATCACATACCGCACGAAGTCTTGTGCGATGCCCTTCATCATCCCGCCGAACATTTCGTAGCCTTCGCGCTGCCACTCGACGAGTGGGTCCTTCTGGCCCATCGCTCGGAGGTTGATGCCCTCCTTGAGGTAGTCCATCTCCTCGAGGTGCTCGCGCCAACGTTGATCGATGATTCGCAGCATGACCTGCCGTTCGACCTCGCGCATCACCGCTTCACCCATTTCGACTTCGCGCTGCTCGTAATGGTTGTTTGCTTCGGCCATCACCACGTCATAGAGCTCGTCGGTCGAATGTGACTCATCCAGTGAGTCAGCGGTCAAACTGGTCGGCCAGAACAGCGCCAACTCTTTCGCCAAACCGTCAACATCCCATTCGTCAGACGCGACCGAGGCACAATGTGACTGGATCAGCGCATTGACCGCCTCGGCGAGGTACTCCTTGGCTGCTGACTTGAGATCTTCGCCGTCGAGGATCTGATCGCGGCGCCTGTAGATCACCTTGCGCTGCTCGTTCATCACTTCGTCGTACTTGAGCACGTTTTTGCGGATCTCAGCGTTCTTGGTCTCGACCGTGGTCTGAGCGCGTTCGATCGCTTTCGTCACCATCTTGGCCTCGATCGCCTCGTCCTCATCGAAACGACCCATCGCCCACTGGAGTGCACCCGTGGCGAACAGGCGCATCAGTTCGTCGTCGAGGCTGAGGTAGAACCGGCTCGCACCGGGGTCGCCCTGACGGCCCGAACGGCCACGCAACTGATTGTCGATACGTCGTGAGTCGTGACGCTCGGAGCCGACGACATACAGGCCGCCGACGGCTCGAACCTCGTCACCCTCAGCCTGACAGCTGACCTTGAAGTCGACAAGCAGCTCGTCGTAACGCACAAACGCCTTGGCGCGCTCAATCCGGTACTCCTCTGGCATTTCCGCCAGCGGGTGGGCCATGGTGAAGTCGTCGACCAACAGGTCGGCACCGAAGCCCTCCTTCAAGACCTGCTGCCGAGCCATCAATTCAGGGTTTCCACCGAGCATGATGTCGACTCCACGACCAGCCATGTTGGTCGCCACCGTGACAGCACCGAGTCGGCCGGCTTGAGCCACGATCTCAGCCTCACGTGTGTGCTGCTTGGCGTTGAGCACCTCGTGCGGCACCCCGCGCTGCTGCATCATCCGAGACAGCAGCTCTGATTTTTCGACGCTGATCGTCCCGACGAGCACCGGCTGGCCCTGCTCGTTACGTTCGGCGATGTCGTCAATGACGGCCTTGAACTTGCCGACTTCACCCTTGAAGATCAGGTCGGCCTGATCATTGCGGACCACCAACTTGTTGGTCGGGATCGGCACGACACCGAGCTCGTAGGTGTTCATCAGTTCGGCTGCCTCGGTGGCAGCCGTACCGGTCATGCCAGCCAGCTTGTCGTACATCCGGAAGTAGTTCTGGAGGGTGATCGTGGCGAGGGTCTGGTTCTCCTCTTTGATCTTGACGCCCTCTTTGGCTTCGACCGCCTGGTGGATACCTTCCGACCAGCGCCGACCCTCAAGAATTCGACCCGTGAACTCGTCAACGATCTTGACCTCACCGCCCTGCACGATGTAGTCCTTGTCGCGCTTGTACAGCTCCTTGGCCTTCAACGCCACCGAGAACTGGTGGACGAGGTTGGCTGACACGTCGTCGTACAGGTTGTCGACGCCGAGCGCCGCTTCAACCTTGTCGATGCCGTCTTCGAGCGGCACGACGACACGCTTGTCTTCCTCGACTTCGTAGTCAACATCGCGCTGCAGAGAACGCACAATCGAAGCGAAGCGATAGTAGAGCTTGGCGGCGTCGCCAACGCGGCCAGAAATGATCAACGGTGTCCTGGCCTCATCGATCAGGATCGAGTCGACTTCGTCAACGATGCAGAAGTTGTGGCCGCGCTGCACCTTGTTTTCGAGTTTGGAGGCCATGTTGTCACGCAGGTAGTCGAACCCGAACTCATTGTTCGTGCCGTAGGTGATGTCGGCGGCGTAGTTGCGGCGCTTCTCGGCTGGGTCGTCCTTGAATCCCGGGATAATCAGACCGACTGACAAACCCATCCACTTGTGGATCCGGCCCATCCATTCGGCGTGGAAGCGGGCGAGATAGTCGTTGACCGTGACCAGGTGAATGCCTTGACCACCGAGCCCGTTCAGGTAGGCCGGCAGCGTCGACACGAGCGTCTTGCCCTCGCCGGTCTTCATTTCTGCCACCCAACCGAAGTGGAGTGCAGCACCGCCCATCATCTGGACGTCGAAATGGCGTTGACCGATCACGCGATCAGCAGCCTCGCGGGTGACCGCGAACGCTTCAACCAGGATGTCGTCGAGGGTTGCGCCGTTGGCGAGCCGTTGACGGAATTCGGGCGTCTTGCCCTTCAACTCATCGTCAGACAACCGACGTAATCCGTCTTCGTGGGCGTTGATGTCGGGAATCATTCCCTCAAGCGCCTTGAGTTTCTTACCTTCCCCCGCGCGGAGGATGCGATCGAGAATGCCCATGTTCGAACGAGCCTACCGGCGGACATGTCGCCAGTGCGGGCGACGCCTAGCGTAGTCAACGTGGATGTAGAGAACGATTTGGGCCGAGAAGACCCGGTCGAGCGGGACGCAAATTGGCGACCCAACCGAACCGGTCCGGCCAGCGTGTCAGACGCAGTGACTCTTTTCGCGACGGACGCGACCGCTGCCCAGTTCTCGGACGGGCCGATCGCCGACCATCGGGTCGCGGTGCGCGCCACGACTGAGTTCGATCAACTCTTCGGTGCCCACTATCAGCGTCTCGTGCGAGCCCTCACGGTGGTCGCGGGTGACGCTGAAACGGCTTCCGACGCGGTCCAGGAGGCATTCGTCAAGGCCCATCTCCGATGGAAGAAGGTCAGCCAATACGACGACCCGATCGGGTGGGTGCGGCGTGTGGCGATCAACCAACTGTACGACGGGCATCGGCGTGCAGGGCGCAAGCAACGTGCGCTCGCCAAGCTC
>JANOTN010000096.1:0-19862 GCA_031416375.1 Ilumatobacteraceae bacterium | reverse complement strand
CCGGCTCAAGAACTGAATGCCGCGTTAGACGGCAGTGTGTCGCCCGTGGGGATCGGGGGCCATGAGGCCCTCCGGCTGTTCCGTGACGTGCTGATGCCGGCGACCCGGCCGTTCGACCATCCGATGGCGCTTGCGTACGTGCCGACAGCTCCATCTCTGGCAGCCACCCTCTTTGATCTGGTCGTCAGTGCGTCGTCAATTTTTGCCGGGCATTGGGAGTCGGGTGCTGGAGCAATCGCCGCCGAGAACCAGGCGCTGCGATGGTTAGCCGATCTCGCCGGCTTTCCCTCGTCGGCGGGCGGCTGCTTTGTATCGGGAGGATCCGCCGCCAATTTGTCGGCGCTGGTAACAGCCCGATTCTGTGCGCAGGCGCAACGCAATCGCCCGGACCGATGGCGGATCGCAACGACCGCTGAGGCTCACGCGTCGATCCGGGCGGCCGCACGCGTGATGGATGTTGACGTGGTCACTGTGCCCGCTGACGACCGCGGCCGCATGCATGGTCGGGATCTTCAGACGGCGCTCAGTGGCATTGACGGTGTCTTCGCCGTCGTGGCAAACGGGGGGACAACCAACGCCGGCGCTGTCGATGATCTCGAGTCCATCGCCCATGTGTGCGCGAAGCGCAGCCTTTGGCTGCACATCGACGGTGCGTACGGTCTTGCAGCGCTGTGCGCACCCTCGGCGCGTGCCGAGTTCAACGGCATCGAACTGGCGGACAGTTTCGGAGTTGACCCGCACAAGTGGCTGTTCGCTCCGTACGACTGTGCCGCATTGGTGTACCGCCAACCTCGTCTCGCCGCCGACGCCCACGCCCAGCACGGCGAGTACCTCGACTCGATAGATCGCGGTGAGTGGAACCCGGCGGATTACGCATATCACCTCTCGCGCCGAGCCCGTGGCTTGCCGCTTTGGTTCTCGCTCGCCACGTACGGCACCGATGGGTATCAGAAGGCCGTCGAGCAGACGCTGACGACGGCGAGAGCGTTGGCGTCGGAGGTCAGCCGGCGGCCGGAGTTCGAGCTGCTGATCGATCCACAGCTGTCGGTCGTGTTGTTCAAACGAGTCGGCTGGACGGATCCCCAGTATGCGGCATGGTCCGCGGCCCGAGCGCGGGAAGGAGTTGTGCTCATACTTCCGACTCGTTGGCGCGGTGACGTCTGCTACCGCGTCTGCGTGGTCAACCCGCTTACCCACATCACCGATCTTTGCACCGTTCTCGACGATCTCGCGAGCGCCGAACCGAGCGCGACTGACTCGTGAGCAACGTGCGCGAAAGGTCCTCGGATTGTCGTCTGACCGCGGTCTACCGGAGATTCCTCTGCGGTACGATGATTTTGACACAACGGTTCAATCCGACGTGCCGGTCCGTGCCCCCGCACGTGCCAGACGGGTTGCTCCGGGCATCGGTAGCGCCTCATTGAGGGTCGGCGGTCTGGAGCAGCCAATGTCAACAACCATGAGTTGCCCATCTGCTGACGCAGCGTGGTGCGCCAACCCGTCAGGGAGGTCGGTCGTCAAGGCCGTGCTCCGACGAATGGTGCCATACGTGATCGAGGCGACCGTGATCCCGACTGTGCTGTTCTACACCTTCCTCGTCCTGCTCGAACTTCAGTGGGCTGTCATCGCCGCCGTGGTGTGGATCTACGCTGCAGTCGGACGACGAATCGTCGCCAAACGACCGATTCCGGGACTACTTATGCTGGCAACGTTGGGCGTCACGGTGCGCACCGTCCTGTATCTGCTCAGCGGCAACAGCTTCATCTACTTTTTCCAGCCGATCATGCGGACCGTGGCGACTGCCATGTTCTTCGCCCTATCGGTCACCGTTGGGCGACCGCTCGTCGCCCGATTTGCCGCGGATTTCTGTGCTTTTACCCCTGAGGTCAAGGGCCGGCCGGCTATTGCCCAACTGTTTCGTCGGCTCACCTACTTATGGGCAGCGACCCAAGCGATCGCCGCCGTGATTAGCTTGACACTGCTCCTCACGGTCCCTGTTGCCGTCTTCGTCGGCACGGCGACTGCGTCTGCGTGGATCATCACCTGCAGCGGAATCGTGATCACCGTGTGGGATTCGGTCCGAACAGCGAGACGCGACGGGCTGCACACAGCCGTCGCCCCCGGCGGTCGGCTGCACGCCTACGTCGTGCTTTAGCACGGAGGATTGCGTGCCGAGTGCCGTTGCAGCGTAGCACTCTTCCGAAAAGTGCTACAATCACAACCATGAGGACAACGGTCTCAAGCAGGGAGCTTCGGAACGACACGAGGAGCGTACTCGACGCCGTCGAGGCCGGGGATACGGTGATCCTGACCCGGCACGGTGTGGAAGTCGCCGAGATACGACCACTCGGGCCTCGCAATCCGATCAACGACTTCCTGCGCAGATTCTGCGGCCACGCCGACTCGGGATGGACCGAGGAATACTTCGCCGACAAGCGTGCAGACGAGACGGCCCAAGTCCAAGCGGAGTCTCGTGGGTCTGCTGCTTGACACGTCAGCGGTAATCGGCTTGCGGGAGCGCGGCTCGCGGCACATCAGACAACTGATTGTCGACAGCGGCACGATGCCCCTGATCAGCGTCATCACGCTCGGTGAGTTGGAGACGGGCGTCCGTATTGCATCCGAGGCCGCTGTGCGCGCTCGAACAGCCGGACACCAGAACGCTGACGACCTTTCGGCTCGATCGTTTCAGCGGCAGGTGACCTTGAACGAGGTAACCCGCGAGAAGCTGCTCGTTGTTGACGAGCGCACGGCAACGTCGTTCGGCCTCGTCAAGGCTTCGATGCCACGACCGGTACTACAGAACGACTGTTGGATCGCCGCGCTAGCACATCAGCACGGTCTCGAACTGGTCACCGAAGACCTCGACTTGGCCGACCGGTTGACAACCAACACAGCGCTCGGCCTGGTGATCCACCACTGTGCCCAAACCAGCGAACAATAACCCACGACCTGCAAGCACGCGACTCGACCTGGCAACACCATCAGGCGTCATCATCGAGCCGATCGCTTGCACGCGCACTCAACAGCTGCGAAATCCACCACCTCCGCGGGGACCGGTCGGATCGTGTCAGACACCAAACGTCCCCGTTGCAAAGCGCTCAGTTGCTCGGAGATCGACGTTTGGTGTCTGACACCATCCGACCTCACGCACACGCCACCCTCCCAATCCAAATCAGACCAGGCAACCCCTCCAGGTGTGATGGGCACATCGCCGCGTCCCGGCAGCAATCTGCGCTTGCCCCGACACACCTACCAGGCAGGCAAGCAAGCCGTACGCATCAGGGTTGAAGGTACAGCTCCCAGCCGGGTTGTACGTGGCGGATGTCAGCCAACAGCAGCGACTGGCGCGTGGGAACGCCTGGCTGGCGCCGGAGGGTCCATCCGTGCAGGCGGTGCATCTCGTCGAGTGACCGGTCGCGTTTGTACCCGTTGTGCTCGCGGCACGCAGCCACGAGGTTGTGCCACGTCGATCGCCCACCTCGGCACGATGGAACAAGATGGTCGGCGGAATCACCGCGATGTGAACAGGGTCGGCCGTCGACGATGAACTGACAGACGTGGGCGTCACGAAGCCGCACACGACGAGCCGTGCAGGTAGGCGGCCGATGGAACGCGTAGCGCACGACGCCGATCCGCGCTACGACGGTCGGGATCACGACTTCGATCGACGGCGATCGCATCACCGTTGCAATATCGGCCGACGCGGCGACGGCGTGGCCGGCCACCAACAGCTCACAGGCGCGCTCGACGCCGATCACGCGATCAATCCGCCATGACGGATCGAGCAGTAGAACATTCATGATGTGGCCTCCCTTCGGCCAGTTGATTGAGACCTGTATACCCAGGTTGTGATCATTTTCAGAGTTTTTGGCACGGCAGGAGGGATTCGAACCCTCAACTTTCGGTGTTGGAGACCGACGTTCAACCAGCTGAACTTCTACCGCGCCAAGATCCTGCCCGAGCGCCAAACCCAAATCCAAGCATGTTTCCGACCGTTCTCGTAAGGTGTTCGGCACTGACGGGGCTGGACTGGGCAACGTTGCTGGAAAGGGAACCTGATGCGTCGACGACTCGTTGTGTGGACTGCCTGCCTAACGTTGGTCGCCTGTGGCGGTGGTGGATCCTCGGAGGAAGCCGAGCCCGACCAAGCCGCGCCGACAGAGGTAGACACCGTGGATCAACCCACCCAGCCTCCCGATGATGACGAGTTCTCGCTGAATCTCGATGAGATCGAATCAGATCTCACTGAACTTCCCGGACAGATCCGGTTCGGCAATTTTGTCTCCGACGGAACAGCCGGGATCGACATCGACGTGTATTGGGGCAGCGACCCCGAGATTGGCGTGCTGATGGGCACCGTCGCCTACGGAACCGTCACCGACTACATGACGCCACAGCATCCGACCCTGATCTTCGGCATCGATGACAACGACGCCGCCTACTCATTCGTTCGCACTGGCGCAACCACACGGGAAGATGTGATCGGCAGCGGTGACGAATCTTTCGAGGTAGATAGCACGATCACGATCGCCATTGCGGCCGTGGAGCCGTTGCCGAGCTCACCTGATCTGAACCTGTCGACGCAGGTGTTCATCGAGCATGAGCTGAGTACGCCACCGGCTGGCTCAGCGCACGTCTACGGATGGGATCGCCCGTGGGCGATGGTTCCCGACGCGAACTTTGGCGTCGTCGGCTGGACCGGTGCCTGCAACCCGCCTCAGGGCGAAGCCGTCGGCGGCAATGCCGGAGTGCCGGCGCTCGTACCTGCCGGCACCGCCGGCCTGTCGCTGTTCGATGCCAATACCGAGTGCGCGTCGGGTCCGCCGCCGTCGGCCGACGCCGTTGCCGACGGCGGCTCGTATGTGCTGATCGGGCTCGCCCCCACGACTCAGGCAGCCGATCGTACGGTGATGTTGTTGCCACTCGGAACGAGCTGACCCGACCGCCAACTAGGCTCTCGCACGATGATTGGGTCGGTTCGGTCGGCGCGAATCGACGATCTCCGTCGTGGAATCGGCTACGTCTTCTCCGACCTCGACGGCGAGTACTCGGCGCACTTACTCGATCAGGTTCGCCCGATCCTCGCCGCCGCCAACGCGGCGGCGAGTCACGGCAACTGGGTGATCGGATTCCTTACCTACGAGGCCGGGGCGGCGTTCGATTCGGCGATCCCCGCACGACCCACCGCTGAAGGTTTCCCGTTGGCATGGTTCGGCGTCTACCGCCGACGGACGGAGGTCGAACCGATCAACCCGCCGGACGCGTCACCGCTGGTTCGCAACGTTCGTCGGCTCGGTGGCGGCGATTGGTACCAAGAATCCGTGGACCAGATCCGATCTCGGATCGCCGCCGGAGACGTCTATCAAGTCAATTTGACCGACCGCCTGGTCGCCGACTTCGAGGGCGATCCGGCCGATCTCTACCGCGCCATGGCGACCGCCCAGGGCGGCGCCTTCAACGCCCTCATCGAGTTCGAGCACGCCTCGATCGTCAGCGCCTCACCGGAACTCTTCATCACATTTTCCGATGGAATCGTGACCACCCGTCCGATGAAGGGCACCGCCGCCCGCCGAGCCCGGCAGGACGATGACCGGCGAGCCGCCACGCAACTACGAGCTTCTCTCAAAGAGCAGGCCGAGAACGTGATGATCGTCGATCTGCTTCGCAATGACCTTTCGCGGGTGTCGCACCCTGGCGGGGTATCGGTTCCGGCGTTGCTCGACACCGAGCGATTCGAGACCGTGTGGCAGCTGACGTCAACTGTCCGGGCGGAGATCTCAGACACGGTTGACCTCGGCGAGGTCCTGGCAGCGACATTCCCGTGCGGATCGATCACGGGTGCGCCGAAGATCGCCGCCACGAACGTCATCGCCGAGCTCGAACCCTGGCCACGCGGCGTGTACTGCGGGTCGATCGGCGTGATCAGCCCGAGTACATCCGGCGGTCAACCTTCCGCCGTCTTCAACGTCGCGATCCGGACCGCCGTGATCGACAATCGTTCGAACACGCTCACATTCGGTGCGGGCGGCGGGATCACGTGGGATTCGTATCCACCCGACGAAAACCGGGAGGTCGAAGCCAAGTCTGCGGTGCTGACCGCAATCCGTCCCGAGTTTCGCCTGATTGAAACACTGCGGCTGGATCAACGTGGCCCGCAACACATCGCCCGACATCTCGCCCGGATCGGATCGTCTGCTGAATACTTCGGATTTCGGTGCGATCATTCGGCGATTCAAAAAGCGATCGACGGCCTCGCCCATCCAGGTCATCCGTCACGGCTTCGAATCGAACTGGGCAAGGACGGAACGTTCGAAGTCACGACCACTCTGCTCGGCCCTGAACGCCGTTCCGTCACGCTCGCCGTCGACACTCGACGGATCCGTTCGAACGATCCCTTCTGCTGCCACAAGACAACCGAGCGCACTCACTATGTCGAGGCCGCCCGCCGTCAACCAGGTGTCGACGATGTCATCATGGTCAACGAACGATACGAACTCGTCGAGACCACGATTGCGTCACTGTTGTTCGAGATCGAGGACGAGTGGTTCGTTCCTCCCCTGTCGTGTGGAGGCCTCGACGGAATCGGCCGCCAAATTCTGGTTGAGAACCGTTCAGTTCGAGAACGCGTCATCACGATCGACGAGATCGACCGAGTGTCACGCTTCGAGGTCGTCAGCTCGCTCCGCGGGCGACGACGGGCGATACTCGTTGACCGATGACGCTGTGGGGCCGCCACTCAACCAATCAGCCGCCGAGCCTCGATCACATCTGGCTGGTCGAGATCCTCGTTGATGGCGGCGAGCGAAGCCACCAAATAGTCGCCCGGCTCAACAGTTCCCCGACTTCGTTCGAACCGGGCGAGGCTGATGGCGGTCCGAAGTTGTAACGATCGGACCCCACGCCCGATCGTGGCGTCGAATGCCGCACGCAGATCGCGTTCGACATTTTCGGGCGGCGCGCCGAGGGTAGCCAATGCCTCACCACGCAACCGGAGCAGCTCCGATTCAAAATAGGCAAGTTCTTGCGGGCGACGGCTCGTCAACATGTCGTCGACCAACCTGTAAGCGTCGGACGGACGACCGGCGCGGAGGTAACCGTCTGCCAACATCGCCGTATTGAACGGTTGCTCGGCCAGCGCCCCGATTCGTTCGAGCCCGGCGAGTCCGTTGCGCATCAACTCAAGCCCTTCATCGTAGGTACCACCGAGCGTGCGCAGCCAGCCGAGTTGCACCTGGGCAGACGGAACGACGTAGCCAAATCCGTGTTCGCCAGCCAGCCGCACAAGCAACGCCTCCGAGCTTCGGGCGGCGTCATGGTCACCACGAAGAAAAGCAAGATGGATCGACCGGAAAGTGACCAACGCCTGTGTCACGAGATACGGAAGCGAGTCGGCTAACACCGCTGCTCGCTGCATCCACAACCGACCCTTCGTGCGGCTACCGAGCGACCAAAGTGCGATTGCCCCATAGGCCAGCGAGGCGGCGCATGGGTCCTCCTCCGCAAACCGAGCCGCCACCCCGCGATGGCGTGCGGGTTCGTAGAGCTCGACGGCGCGATCGAATTGGGCCACTGCGTCGTCGAAACGACCGAGGTAGTAGAAGGTTTGGCCGACCGTGTCGTGCGCCATCAACGCGAGGTCAGCTCTGTCGGTATTGGCGGCGATCTTGAGCAACCGATCGTTGATCTCGATGCATGCCTCGTGGTCTGCACGGACCATATGAAAACCGGCGAGGTTCCATAACACCTCGAATAGCTGCTCGCCGTCGCCGAGTTCGTCGCACAGCACCCGAGCGACGAGGCAGGCCTGTTCCACCTCAGGCGACGAATATCCCTTCAGGACCACGAGCGCGTTCCGCAACGCCGTGTGCACATCGAGTTCTCGCTGAGCGCGTTCTCGTGAGGCTGGCAAGGTCGCCAACAATTCCAACGTACGCCGGTAGTGCGCTAACGCCTCCTCGTGGTTTGAGCCGACGGTCGCCCGCTCACCCGCACGCCGGTAGGCATCGACAGCTGCGTCAACGAGGCCGGCGAGGTCGAGATGGCGAGCCAACAGTTCGGGCTGCTGTTCACGCGTTTCATCCTGTCGGGCGAGCGCAGCGGCGATCCGCCCGTGTAGTTCTCGACGGGTGCTTCGCAGCAAGCTCTCATAGGCAGCGTTCTGAACGAGGGCATGTTTGAACATGAACCACTCAGTCGTATCAGCGTCACGACGACTAACGAGTCCAGAATTTTCGAGTACCTCAAGCGACGCCAGTGTCGACGCCTGACTTCGGCCACACGTCTCGGCGAGTAACACCAGGCTGAACTCACGACCGATCACTGCCGCAATCTGGGCGATCTCGCGGTCGGGACCCAACCGGTCGAGGCGCGTCGCCAACGAATCGTGCAGCGTTGCTGGGACGGCGACGTCGAGCAGCGCGTCGGCGAGGGCGTATCCGGTGCCCTCGTCGACCAGCATGTGTGAGTCGAGCACCGTTCGGGTGAGTTCCTCGGCGAACAGCGGGACACCATCGGTGCGCATCAGAATCCGCTCGATCACGGTGTCAGGCAACGACTTGCCGAGGGCCATCCGTTCAACGATCGCTTTGACATGTCGGTCGGCAAGCCTGCCAAGTTCGAGCGTGGCCATATGCGGAATCGGGGGCCATGGCAGCGCCGTTCCCGAACGTGCCGTGACAACAATCATCACCCGCCATGACACGGACCGTTTGATCATGATGCCAATCAGTTCGAGCAACGTCGGATCGGCCCACTGGACGTCCTCGACGATCACCAACACGGGCTGAGCGCTGCACACCTGTTCCAGATGGGTAACGATCACATCAAGCGTTCGCTGCCGACGCTGCTCCGACGTCGACGTCAATTTTGGACACGCGTCTCGGACCTCGATCGACAGCAACAATGCGAATACCGCGATCAGGTCTGGCGGACGGGACGCCACGGATTCACCGTTGACATAGTCGGCATTGAGGAGTCGCTCGAGTCGGTCCAATTTGACATCGTCCGGATCGCCGAGACCGACGCCGGCGGCACGTCGAATCTGCTCGATCACGGGCCACAATGCCGTCCCTTCACGGTACGGGGAGCATTGGAACCGCAACGTGCGTGGTGATCCCATGCTGCTGGAGGCGAGCGCGTCGGCGATCTTCGACTTGCCGATACCGGCCTCGCCGCTCAACACCACAACCTGTCCAGAGCCGGCGCACGCCAGCGCCCATCGAGCGGCGAGCGAGGCCATCTCCGGTTCACGGCCGATCACGGTGTTGCTCTCTGACGACTCGGTACTGGGATGATCGCCTTGGTCGATCACGCCGACCGCACGGAACAGCCGCACGGCTGTCGATAACCCCTTCAGTTGATGTGGCCCGAGATCCTCAACGTGCAACGATCGAGACACGAGTTGGGCAGTGGCCTCGCTCAGAAGGACCGACCCTGGGGTCGCAACTGTCTGGATGCGGGCCGCGATCACTGGCAGTTCACCCACAATTTCGTGCTCTGCCCCACCGACCGCGCCGACCACTGCGATGCCGCTGTGCACACCAATCCGAACCTGAAGTTCGGGGACGCCCGCCTGTCTTGCCTGGTTCATTTCCGCCAATAATCGAACGAGTTCGAGTGCTGCCTCGACCGCTGATCGTGCCGACTCCTCCAACACCTCCGGGTACCCGAAGTACAGGTCGACCCCATCGCCGACAACCTTGCCCACGTGACCGCCGAACTGTCTGGCGGCGGCGTCGCAGCATCGGTAATAGGCGTCGAGGAGGGAGCGGAGATCCTCCGGGTCGAGTCGTTCGGACAAGCCCGACGAGCCGACGAGGTCGCAAAACACAACCGTTAACTGGCGTCGCTCGGCTTCCGAGGTCGACACGTTGACGCCAGGAGGGGCGATGGCGCGGAGAATTCGTTTGGCGCCACCGATCGAGATGCCAAGGTCACGGAGTTCCGCCAAGCTGAAATCGGGGAGCACATCGAGAGCGATGTCATGTTCGTCGAACAGGCTCACGTACCTGCCGAGTCCCATCTCCTCCAGCCAAACAGCAACCTCGGTCATCGCATCGCCCACTTCGGCGGGTTCGGCATCTGGGCATACATCGACCGGAGGTGCTCGACGTCGGTGTCGAAACGATCAGTCGACCAGTCGACGTAGGCCGCCTGCGCTAGGTGCACCGGCACGCGGTCGACAAGGTGTTTAGCGATCATGTCGGCGGCCATGATTCCCGACATGATCGCGTGTAGCACCCCGTGAGATGACAACGGGTCGAGTACAAAGGCGGCATCACCGACCAGCATGTACCCCGCACCCGCCACCGGAGTCACGCATCGCCAGGAGACATCGGCACCGCGAGCAGCCACCGCGACAGGACCAACCGAGGCGAGTGCAGTTGGCGTATCGGTCGACGCCGCCGTTGCGCTGTCGAGCGGCAATCGCACCCACGCAATTATTCCGGAGGCAATCGGCGCTGTCCACGTCCAGCCATCGAGATCGGCGGTCAGGAGCGGTCCGGCATCGACCGGTTCGCCACTCACGAGGCCAAACCGCGCCACCAACCGTGGCGAGCGACGACACATCGCCAACCCGAGCGAACGTGACAACCAATGCCCGGCCCCCGCTGCATCGACCACAACCCCGGCGGACACCGTTGCTCCAGCATGGCGGATGCCGGTCACGGCACCGTCGACATCGACAATCGGGACGACTCCTCCAACTTCGTCGATCACGACACCGGCACGGGCTACCGCACTTCGAAGGCCGCTGTCGAACACTTGACGGCAGGCGTGAAATCCCCTCCACGTTCCGTCGCCGTCGCTGCCAAAGGGTTGGAATCTACGCTCACCGTTCCACTCGACGAAGTGTCCTTCGTGACGCTCGAAACCGGGTTCAAGCAGCGCCTTTTCGGCTCCTAGTTGCCGAAGCAATGGTTCGATCGCGGGATGCAACGTCTCGCCGGGCGAGTACGACCGACGGTCGGGTCGATGCAGCACGCGCACCGACAAACCCTTGCGTGCTGCCCACAGCGCCGTTGCGCATCCGGCGGGCCCAGCACCGACGATCACGACGTCGGCCACGAGGTGGGTTACGTCATGGAGATCGTCTTGACCTGCCACGCCTCGCCTCCGCGGGTGATCAGCACAGAGAACAGGTCTGTGTAGAAGTCGGCCTCCTCAAGGATTGCGACATGAACCAGTTTGAACGTCGGCCCCTGACTGGCCTGCCCGTGCCGGAACAGCGTTCCGCCGTACACCTTCGAACCACGCCACATGTGACCGGTCGCTGCCAGCGCTGCTGACGCGCCGGGATCATCGGCGGGCACCACGCGATAGTGCAACACGTTCCACACTGCCTTGGCGAGCAAGAACATTTGCATCCGCTCAAACAGGCTGATGGATTTCCCGCCCGAGTCGCTTTCTGGTGGCAGCTTGATCCCGAGCGCGTCGTAGACCATCGCCATCGAGAGCACCCGGTCGCAGTATTCGGCGAGGTCGATGCGCGAGGTGAGGGCGGCGGTAAATCGACCAGCGAGTGCCTGATCGACGTAGTCGGCGTAGTCGATGTCGGTGAACTCGATCGCACTCGTTGGGCCCGAGCCGACACGCACCGGGCCCTTGATGCCGTCCCACGGCATATCGCCGACCATACCGATCTCTTGATCGGTAAGCGGGCTGACCGTCGGCCAGAAATGGTCTGGCTGGAACGTGCGCGTCGCATCAGGGGCAACCGCCGGCCAGTACGTCCCAAGTGCGGCGCAGATCTTGGCGTCCTCGACGAACGGTGTGCCCAGACCGTAGGCGGCCAGGAAGAGTTGCGAGGCGTCGGTGTCGTTTACCGCGTCGGTGGTGACATCCCAACCTGGGTCGAATACGCCGGATGCCGCGTCGGGGAGCGACGATTTCAGCCGCACGGTTCCAGCAGGCCAGACCTGCGGTTGTCCGTCGTCAATATCGAGCTGGCAGACAATCGCCGTGCCCGTGGTGTCGGTGAGGCCCGGCCCGGCCGGCGGCGCGAATCCGGCGCCTCGCAGTTGTTGATTGGTGGCAATCCGGGTGTCAGACAGCGGCCGTGGCAGCACCGTCCAGAGACCTTGGCGGATTTGTGCAGGTAGCGATTCGGCCCATTCGATCAGGGGCAGTTGGTCGCAGTACGGGAAGAAGTCGGGCCCTGCGACGACCGAGTACGCGGCCCGCGTCGTCGTGATCGAGGGGGCTAACGCCGAGCAGGTCACCCCCACCCAACCATCCCCTGAGAAGTCGAGGAAGTGCCGCGCCCAAAACCCCCCGGCCGCCACGACATCGCCGACGTTCGGCGCGTCGTTGAGATTCTGCTCGGATCCGTCAGGCAGCACTTTGTGGCGACCGTTGATGATCTCGGATGCCGGATGCGAGCGGCCAATCGGAGTCAGTGTTTGATCGTTACTCCTGGTTGGGAAGGGGCCGGCGGGTTTGACCTCGAGCCCGGAGAAGTACTTCTCGAGGACAACTTGGCTATGCAGTCGGGTTGGCTTGAGATCGGCTGCGACTTTGAGCGCCAACGGCTTGTCGTCGAACACAGCCGGCTCGACAAGCCGTGGATGCACTGCCGGAACGATGACCCCCAGACCGTCGGCCGGGTCAGTCGAAAGTTCTGCGATGCCGTCAGTGAATTGAAACGGCGGCTGCGTGATCTGATCTTGATCCCATCCGGTGTCGTAGCCGTTGGCCTGCAGATACGAGTGCAAGCGAAACAGCTTTTCGTTGATGTGGCCGACCGACCACTCGAGTTCGAGCGATACCCCGGCGATGCATTCAGCCCCATCGAAGAGCTTGTGGATCGGCACCCAGAAAGACCGCCTGTCATCGCCGACGACGAATCGATCGGGAAGCACGCCGGTTTGACCCGGAAGCAGCCGAGCGACGAACGGGGCATAACGCACCGGAGTCACTCGAAAGGCGTATGGATCGTCAGGATCGAGGGAGGACCACTGCCTCGTGGGCGCGTCGTAAGTCGCTGACGTCGTGCCAACGCGGGCGATTCCGGTCCTCGAGAAACACAGGTCGGCATGGCGACGATGCGGGGTACGGCCGGCAGGCCGGTACTCCAACGCAAACACGACAATCCCAAGTTGATTGCCGTCGGAGCGGAACTCCTCAAGCGTGGGCATGGCCACTCCGTAGACGTAGTTCTCGACAGCCTCGATCTGGGCCAACGTCGGAAAGACACCGAGCGTGAAGCCGTAGTGAGCGGTCACGAGCGGCGAGGCCAGTGCATGATACAGCAGGCTCCGTGCCGGCGAACCGGCCTCGATCGCGTGACAACCCGCCGGTGCGTAGTCCTCAAAGCCATGCATAGTCCGGTCAATTGACCCGATCGGAGCAACGAGTTGATCGGCGAGATTGTCGGCGAGCATGTCGAACCCGCCGCGCGTGACGTTGAGCAATAAGTCGCGCCAACCCTCCCCCGCAAGATCCTCACAGGTCTCTCGTACCGCCTCGAGCAGCGCCATTGGCGACCCCCTCTATGTGCTGTGCTGACGCGCAATCTACACCGCTCCCTGAACAGGATGAACGTTTGGTGTCAGACACCGAACGTTCATCCTGAGACAACTCGACGTTTGGCGACGGGAACGTTTGGTGTCAGACACCAAACGTTCGGCGCGACCCGCCCGGTTGCAGAACGGTCATCGATGGCTGTCGGATGCAACAAACCACACTCTGCTAGCCGGCCCGCCAACACGATCAACCACCCCGGAATCCGGGGCGCTTCGGCGTGCCCGTGTCTCGGAGTCCGATGGTTCGGATCGTGGCTGACGAGTTGGTTTGCAAGCCACGTCAGCGACCAGCCACAGTGCGCCTTTCAACATGCTTACAACAGCGTGGCACACTCGTGATTCGATGGAACCGCTCCGACTGCGCGATCGAGAACTCGCCCTGGATCACCCGCTGATCGTCGGTATCCTCAACGTCACACCCGACTCGTTTTCAGATGGAGGGCGATTCCTCGACCCGGCGCACGCGGTTGAGCACGCGCTCCTGCTGTCGAGCGAAGGGGCCGACATCATCGACGTTGGCGGTGAGTCAACCCGCCCCGGAGCGCAGCCGGTTGACCCGAACGATGAACTCAGACGTGTGATCCCGGTGGTCAGCGCGGCTGTCGAGCACGGACTCGTCGTGAGCATCGACACACGTCACGCCGGAGTGGCACGTGAAGCGGTTGCAGTTGGGGCACACATCATCAACGATGTGTCGGGTTTGCGCGACCCGAGGATGCGCGAAGTAGCTGCCGAATTCGGCGTGCCGGCGATCGTGATGCACATGCCTGTCAACGACCCGACCACGATCCAAGCGCACACCGACTACGACGACGTGGTCACCGACGTCGTCAGATTCCTCCAACAGGCTGCGACCACAGCGATCAGCGACGGGATCAGTCAAGTGATTCTCGATCCAGGGCTTGGGTTCGGCAAGACGACCGCACACAACGTCGAACTGATCAGACGTCTCGACGAACTGGTGGCGCTCGGCTTTCCCGTGATGATCGGCGCCTCACGGAAACGGATGATCGGTGAACTGGCCGGAATCGCCCAGCCGAGCGACCGAGATGCCGGAAGCATCGCCGCCCACCTGACGGCTATCAGCAACGGCGCGCTACTCGTGCGCGTGCACGATGTAGCCGGCCACAAACAAGCACTCGACACCTGGTCAGCGTTTCGCCGCTGAACCCATCAGAAACGACGATCGTTGGTCTTCTTCTTCGGCGGCACCTTGAACGGCGCCTCGATCAACGCTTCGAACTGAGCGTCGTCTGGCTGCTTCGATTCGTTCAACCGCTGCAGGTAGACCTTGATCGCGGCACGTGCAGGCGCAACCTGTTCACCCTTGATCCCGACCGACCGGCTCATCGCATCCTTGGCCTTGGCAACGCGGTCTTTGCGAGTCGCCTTTTCCTCGTCAGAGAACACCCGAGCGACCTTGTCAGTCTTGCTGGCCTGCTGCGCGAGGCGGCGGGCTTCCTGCAGTTGCAATGGCGTGAGGTTGGCTGACGTTGCCATGTTCGGAAGTCCTTCGTGTTAGGGGCAGTTCGACGATACCTGACCGGCGGGTGTTCGCCTACGGCCGACGTGTCACTGGGCGTTTGACTGCACGACATTGGCTGCCTGCAAGCGGGCGACCTCGGCAGCGTCAATGCCCGCCGCAGCGAGCGCTTCGATTGTGTCGGCACCCAGCTCAGGAGGATCACTGAGACCGTGCGTGGCGTCGATCCCAGACTGGCTGTGCCAACGAATCGGGTTGGCCAGCACCCGGCCACCAGATCCCGCGAGGGTCACCACGCTTCCGCGTTCGACGACTTGCAGGTCATCTAGCAGATCATCGGGAGCATTGACCGGGCCGACGCCACCGGCCAGTCCAGGCGAGGCCAACCAATCGGCGCTCGGTCTGGTCTTGAGGACCTCGGCGAGTCGCGCTGCGGTCGGCGCGTCATCATCGACGCCGATTCGATGCGCCAGCAACTCCTGCACTCCAAGCGCCTCGCAGAGTGCAGCCCACGTGCGAGGTTCATTCGACGCGACCGTCACCTCGCGCCCGTCGGCGCAGACGTACACGTTGCGAGCCGCCATCGTTCCCCATCCCGGGCCCGGATTTGAGGCCGCACGAGCAATGTCTTCCGACAACATCCACATCGCGCTATCAACCATGTTGACGTCGAGTCGGGCACCTTCACCGGTCCGTACGGCATGTGACAGGGCTGCCAGCACGCCGACGACCGCCATCGCACCGGTCAGTGGTAGCGAGATTGGTGCCGCCGGCGGTGTGGTTGGGCCGTCAGCCAATCGACCAAGTAGTCCTGAGTATCCAAGATACGTGATGTCGTGGCCAGCCGCTTGAGCGTTCGGGCCGAAGTCGCCGAAGCCGGTCAATGAGCACCACACGATTCGCGGATTCTCGATTCTCATCACGTCGTACCCGAGCCCGAAACCGTCGAGCTGACCGGGCTTGTGCGACTCAAGCACGACGTCCGCCCAACGAACCAGCGGCTTCAAAACAGCAACCGCCTCAGGATTGCGAAGGTCGAGCGACAGCGATCGCTTGCCACGGTTGAGGGCGACGTGGGCTGCGTTGAAATCGCCAGGAGCAGCCAACAGTCGGATCCCGTCGCCCGCACCGGGAGCTTCGACTTTGAGCACATCGGCACCCAGGTCGGCGAGCAGCAACGTGCAGAACGCCCCCGGATACATCCGAGACAGATCGAGCACCTTGACATCACCGAGCGGACCCGGTCGATCGGTCGATGAATTCATGTGAGACAACTCCTTGAGGACTTCGGTGGTTGTGATTCCGGCGGCTCACCGTCCGAAATGAGCCGAACTCATCGCGCACGAACGTACAGCGCGGCGTTCGATCAGCACGCAACGAGGGTGAGGGTTTGCACAACGGTTCTCGGATCTCGCGCAAGTGCAAGAATGACGGCATGCCGGAGCAGCTCGGTGTGCGAGTCCTGGGTGAGTTTCGACTTGATGGTGTCGACCTCGCATCGCTCCGCAGCCGCAAAGCCCGGCTGTTACTGAAGGTGCTGGCCCTCGCGGGAGGGGCGATCGTCAGTCGCGATTCGCTGGTCGACATATTGTGGGAGAACGATCTGCCCGACGATCCGATACGTGACCTCGCTGTGCTCGTCAGCCGAATTAGATCCGTGGTCGGCACCGACCGCATTGTGCGGCGCGGCGAAGGATATGGGCTCGTCGCCGACTGGTATGACCGCGATGAACTCAGCGCGTTAAGTACAGAAGCCGTTCGCCGCCAAGCGCTCGGCGACACCGCCGGAAGTCGGGCGGCAGCAGAGGGGGCGCTCGCCCTGGTGCGCGGCGATCTGCTGTCCGATGAACCTGGATCCGACTGGTTGACGCCGGCACGGGTCAGTGCGCGTGCGCTCGTGGCTGATGCGCGGGCGATTGCAGCATCGGCTGCCCTCGCCGGTGGACAATTCGGCGCTGCCGCCGCCCACGCGCGAGCGGGCCTCGAACATGATCGGTACGACGAAGTTGCGTTGCGATTGCTGATGCGGGCTCACGTGGCGGCTGGCCGCCCGGCTTCAGCATTGGCCGCTTATGCCGACACCCGTTGCTTGCTCGCTGAAGCGTTGGGAGTGAGTCCTTCGGCCGACACGGAACATCTGCACGGTGCAATCCTCGCCGGTGATCTGACGTCGGAACCACCGTTCGACGCGGCCGAGCCATCGCTCAGGCTGGTCGGGCGCGCGCACGAGCTGAATCTGCTCGACGATGCCTTGTCGCGATCTCGCAGCGGCGCAGAGGTAGTCGTGATCATGGGTGAAGCCGGGGTCGGCAAAACGACTCTGGTCGAAGCGTGGGCATCGAGCGCGCGACGACGCGGCGTGCTTGTTTTGACCGGACGCGCCGAGGAGGGAGCGGGGCTTGCGTTGCAACCGGTTGTCGACGCGCTGGCAGCGCATCTCACAGCTGTCGATGACGACGCGTTCGATGCCCACCTTGACGCGTTGCTGGGTGCGGTGCCCGGCAGGATCGCTTCCGACGGCCGTCTGATGTGGGCGGGTCTGCCCGGGCCGGCTGCGTCGACTGACGCACTGTCGCTCGGCCTGTTCGAGAGCCTCGACCGATTGCTGAAGCAGCTTTCCCGACAAGGTGGGCTGGCCGTCGTCATCGACGACGTGCATCTCGCCGATGACCTCACGCTGGCGTGGATGTCATATGTGCTCCGACGCCGCGGCGAGCACAAGCTGTTGATCATCGGCGCTCGCCGCGACGAGGACGACACGCAGGTTGCGTCCTCGATCACTATTCGATTGGGGCCGCTCGGGCTCAGCGACGTCGTCGAACTTGTTGGCATCGAGCGTGCCGCTGGGCTGATGGAACGCACGGGAGGCAATCCCCTGCTCCTCGTGGAACTGGCGGCCGCTGGCGATGACGATGGCGACGCTGATGTCACGGTGCCCGCCACGGTATTGGAGGCTGTCGCAGGCAGACTGCGCCGCGCCGGCGACGCCGCAGCCACATTGCGTGTCGCCGCTGTGCTCGGCCCAGTTGTGGATCTCGATCTCGTTGCCGGCGTCACAGACCGCACCGCGCTCGATGTATTGGAGCATCTCGATGAGGGTGCTCGGCGAAACTTCCTGACCGAGCGCGATGGCGCGCTCGTGTTTCGCCATGAGCTGGTTCGCGCCGCAGTCGCCGCCGATACAAGCGCGATGCGACGAGCGTGGGTGCATCGCCGGGCGTCCCAGATACTGGCCGACCGCGAAGACGTAAACCCGATGGAACTCGCCCGCCATGCGCTCCAAGGTGGAGACCGGGCGCTCGCCGCTTCTGGGCTCGCGAATGCATCTGAAATCGCCCGCAGACGGTTCGATCTGGCCGGCGCCGAGGGACTCCTCGACCAGGCCCTCGAGCTACACGACAGTGGTGAAGTTCGGCTCAGCCGGAGCCGGATCCGCATGGCGCGTGCCGACCTTGCCGGTGCAGACACGGACGCCGAGCGGGCATTGACACTCGGCGCTGGAGCGGAGGCGCTGGAGCTGCGCGCCTGGGCTGCCCGAAATCGACACGACACGAACGCCGCCATCCACCTCGGCGAAGCCGGTGCGGCGATGGCAAACGACATCGGCACGAAGGCAAGTTGCCTACTGGCGGTCGCCTTCGCATACCGCGGAGTCGGCGACCTTCGTGCGACCGAGGCGCTACTCGATCAGGCGCGCTCGCTCGACCCCCCACCCTCGCTCGGGTTGTCTGCCTGGGTGGCCGTGTTGCGCATCCATCAAGGACGCCCAGCCGAAGGACTGGCGGCACTCGAACCGTTACTCGGCGTCGAAAGCGGCAGTATGCAGTCGTTCTGGGTCGAACACGTCCTGCAAATGAGTGCACACGGATACGGCATGGTCGGTCGCGCCAACGATGCATTGGCTGTGATTGATCGGATGGCAGTCGAGCAGGAACGTCGCGGCAGCAAGGTGCGCTACAACGGCATTACAGAGACGTACCGCAGTTGGGTGTTGCGCAACCTTGGCGCCGCACCGCAGGCCGAAGAACACGCCCGCGCCGGGAGGGAAGCCGGTGCATCGAACGAAATTCGTGCCCAAGGCGGCCTCGATGTCGCCGATTCACTCTTGATGAACGGACGCGTTGACGCGGCGGCAGCGGCATTGACCTCTACCATGCCTGACTATTCCCCTTCCTGGGTTAACAACCGGTGGCGATGCGAACAGCGCGCAGGAATCATCACCGCCCGCCTACACCTCGCCAACGGCTCACCGGGGGAGGCACTAGACGCAGCGCAAGAAGTAGCCGTCGCAGCACATGAGCGAGGTGACCGGCGCTACGCCACGTTCGCCGACTTGATGATCGCACGTGCCAACGCTCGGC
The DNA here is from genome assembly GCA_031416375.1 of Ilumatobacteraceae bacterium. Classification (GTDB taxonomy): domain Bacteria; phylum Actinomycetota; class Acidimicrobiia; order Acidimicrobiales; family Ilumatobacteraceae; genus Ilumatobacter. The sequence continues at coordinate 492 of JANOTN010000096.1, read as the reverse complement.
TTGGCCGTGCAATCGAGGCCGAGGCGATCGGATCACAGCTCGAACGGTTGGCAACCATCGCGGGGATGGAAGCGTGGTGGTTCGCAGCCGACGTAGCCGACGACACGGGGCTCGACGCAGCGCTCGTCGTGGCGCGTCGCGCCGCGTCACGTCTCGTCGACAATGCAGGTGACTACACCGACGTGCTCGCCCGTGCGATAGCGAAGCGCCTTTAGCGGACCCGCGCCACTAGTTCCACGACGTTCGGCCGAAAGGACTTACCGGTTGATTCGACGGCGGCGGTCGCCTCGGCAAAGAGAGCCGCGAACTCAGACTGCCCAAGCGTGTCGAGAAAGTTCGACACCTGCGGCATACCAAATCGATAGCGGACGACCAACGCCGCGCTGTCGAGTCCGACATCGACATCGGCACGGTCGACCTCGACCGAGACGAGCTCGGCGCAACGGCCGGCGCGAGCCATCTGATCCGTCGTCGCCAGCGCCGAGGCCCGCG
>JANOTN010000095.1:0-11675 GCA_031416375.1 Ilumatobacteraceae bacterium | reverse complement strand
GGATACTGATCGACATCAGCGAGATGGACGATTACGTGCGGCCACTCCTGGCCCTTGACCCGATGAACCGTCGACAACACGACCCCGTTCGGATCGCGCTTCACCGACAGGTTCTGACGAAGCCACGATTCGAATGACCGTGGGTTCTCGTGCATACGCGCTAACTGCCGCAGCGAAGTCAGGTCGTCGCCTTGTGCCGCCCGGTTCATGCCGTGGCGAGCGGTGTCGAGCGTGGCGACGGCACCGCCCAGTCCGATCTCGTCGACGAGGAGATCGGTGATGCTCGCCGTCGATCGCCCCGACGACACCATCTGTTGGAGTCGGGCGAGATCGGATGCGAACTCACCGATACGGATTGCGTCCTTCTCGTTCGTCACACGCGCCGCCAGCCGAGTCAACCCTTCGATGTCACGCTGCTCAGTCACCCAACCTCGAATCGTCGGATGCAGCGATCGTGATGGTCGGCGTAGCGCCTCGTTCAGATCCTCGGCCAACAGGGGACCGCCACTAGCGAGGCGCAGCCAGGCGATTGCCGAGCGAATCGCTGTGCGCTCGACGAACTCGGTGCCGACACCTCCGCTGATCGGAACTCCAGCCATGCTGAGCGACACCTGCACCGGTGCGATCGTGGCGTTGACTCGTGTAAGTACGGCAATCTCGGCGGGTTCAGCCCCGGTTGCCAGGGCGGCGACGACCACGCCAACGGTGTCGCTGACTGGGTCGTCGGAACTCGTCGCCGACCAGCCGCCACGATCGGTCGAGGCTGCACGAATCGTCTTCGCGACGCGCCGATAGTTGTGACGGAGTAAGCGATCCGCAATCTCAACGACTCCGCCTGGACACCTGTAGTTGACCTCAAGTGGGTGGTCCCCGGCTCCAGGAAAGTACCTGACAAAATCAATCAACCAGCCCGGGTCTGCACCGTTGTAGCCGTAGATCGTCTGATCGTCATCGCCGACCCCGAACACAGCTCCGCCCCGAGCGGCGAGCAGGCGAACCATCAACAAGTGGGCTGGTGTGAGATCTTGGAACTCATCGACGAGGAGCACACGGCAGACACGTTGGGCGGTGCGCCGGGCCTCAGGCTGCGTCAACAACACTTCGATCGCTCGATAGATCTGATCGTCGAAATCGACCGAGCCCTCACGTTCCATCGCCGTTCGAAAATGTGGCCACACCTCGACCAGCCCGGCGACGTCACCGCCGTAACGCCGCTCGACTTCTCGTGGCTCGACCAGACCGAGCCGGATCAGGCTCAATGCGTCGAGCCAACTGGCGAGCGGGTCGACGTTGAGTTTCTTCGGCAGGTTGACGAATCCTGACAGGATCCGTCGAACATCCGGTTCGTTGATCGTGCGCCAGGTTCGAGCCTGCGGGGCGAACGGAGAAACTCCGTTGAGGATCGCCAGAGCGATCGCGTTCAAAGTGCGGACTTGCAGCCCAGCGAGATCGGTCGTACGGGCCCGCATTTCCTCCTGCGCTCGCTTGTTGAATGCCACCAGGCTGACCGCTGTGGTCGGCAGATTCCAGATCGTCAGCAAGTGCCGGGCACGCTCGGTCAGGACACGAGTCTTTCCCGAGCCGGCTGGGGCGATGATCCGTGCGGCACCCGTCGCGTGCGTCACGGCGGCGAGTTGATCGGTGGCCAATGCGGCGTGCGTGGTGTTCTCTGACGCAATCGCTAGATAACCGTGCTGAACCTGCACGGCGTGAAGCACTGCACACCCATCAATCGGATCGAGATGTCGGATTGGCCCGCCATCGAGCCACACCGGTTGGCCGTCAGGCAGCAGCAAGTCTCCAACACCAGCGTCGCCGCCAGTAGCGACAGTGGCACCCAAGGACACCGCAGCGTCAACCAGTGCCCATCGGGGTTGCTCGGCGCTGCGGGCGTCGACCGCGTTCGACCAGATCAGGTGGTGCAGTTCGTCAAGCAGGAAAAGGTGTTCGGGGCCGATCTCGTAGAGATGCCGCGTGTCGGTCGAATCCGGCACTCGGTCGAGCGACGTCTCCACGTCGACCGCCAGCCGGATCACCAACGATTGACCGCTGATCGCGGCAGCCCGCAGAACCTCGAGAATGTCGCCGGGTTGACGGGTCGCCTGTTCGGTGATGACGAGTTGGGGAACACCCACCCACTCCGGCGGCGACGCCGCCCCGTCACGAATCACCACGTTGCGACCCAAGATCGCCGGTCCGCGCCGCAGATCAATCTCGAAGCAGGCGCTGGTTGGCAGCTCAACGGGATTTGCGAACAGCGTCACGTCCTTCGTGTCCCGATGGTCGGCCCAACACTGCCTGATATCCGCCGGGCGCTCGTGGGCACCACCGCAATACACACAGGAGATCACCCGCTCGATGTTATAGAGGGGGTGGGCGACAGCGAGTCGAGTCGGCATCTTGACGATCTCCTGCATCAAGCGCAAGACGGAACGAGCCGACGAACACCGAAGTGGATCGACGATTTGCAATTGCTGGACTAATGATTGTGACGAGCATCACCGCGATCGGAGTGCCGCCGCCAGCCGTGCAAGCACTCGACAACACTCCTTGGCAACTTCCCGCGACACCGCCTCGGTGCACAACTGCTCAGGCCGACTCCGGCAATGTCGGGGGCTGTCTACTCGCCTTCTATGAGGATCCAGCAGCGACCGGATGGGGTTCGCCACCGTCACCCGGTGTTGGCGAGGGCTGGACTTGGAATGGTTACTGGTACAACGGCTCACCAGCACTGGCAGGTTGGGAATCGATCCAAATCGCGACCAATACAGACCAGGTTGGCGGCCTACGCGTTGGGAAGCTCCAAACCCATGTCGCAGCCCAAGCATTGTTCGAAGGGTTCCTTGACGAGATCGCCGCTCTGGGATACAAGGTTGCCGACGCCAGCGGGTACTCGTTCCGATGCACAAGCGGCAAGGGTGGCTGGAGCTGTCCTTCAGGGAACCCGAGTGACCTCTCGAACCACGCATGGGGTTTGGCAATCGACATGAACGCCGCCACCAACCCGATTCGGACCTACTCAGGAATCGGCGGTGAGACCGCCTGCGCCACGCCGATCCAGACCGACTTGCCACAATGGGCGATTCAAACCGCCGAACGTTGGGGTTTGTACTGGGGCGGTTACGGCTGGAACAACGGCTGCGCCAACACAACCACTCAGCGCACGTCGCTCTATCGCGATCCGCCGCATTTCGAGTTTCGAGGGACGCCGCGTCAGGCTGCCGCGATCGCTGCCTACAACCTCGCACACGACCCGAATGCGTTCTGCAGGAACGTCGTAAACGACGCCGGGATCGATACCCAACAATGCAATCGAACAGGACGACCCGGTGCGGGCTGGCGGATGCCGATATCGGTCGACGCACCAGTCGGCGCGGTGGCAGCGATGATCAACCTGACCGCAACTGACGGCGAAGGACCTGGCTTCTTGACGCTTGAGGATTGCGCCGCTCGGTCGGGTACACGATCGACGTCGGCTTTGACGTTCAGTACCGGGGTGTCGGTCGCCACGATGGCGGTAGTTCCCATCGGACCCGACGGACGGTTCTGTGTGTATCGCCGGACCGCGGTCCACAGCATCGTTGACGTCGTCGCCTACCTCGGGCCGAACGGCGAGAAATTCACTCCGTCGGCACCGACCCGCCTTATCGACACGCGAGAATCCGGGCCGGTTCTCAAAGGCGCAGAACGAGTCGTTCCAACCAACGATGACGCCACCCGGATCACCAATATCGTGTCCATCAACGCCAATGCGCCGGGCTTCCTCAGAACCGGTGCGTGCGGAACGCTCACGACTGCAAACTTCTCAAACCTCAACTACGCCGACGGCGCAGTTCGGTCAAACATGGCGTTGATCGACGGCAACGAGGCTGGCAGTTGTGTGTACTCACTCGCTCAGGCAGACGTCATCGTCGACGAGATCGGAACACTCGATGGTCAGTCCGGGTACGGCTGGCAACTGGCGGCTCCCCGCCGCGCTCTCGACACTCGCGATTGCACCGACCGATGGTGCCACGGACGACCGGCCGAGCGAGGCGTGATTCGGCTCGACCTCAACACCGACGCCGGGGGGGCGGCGATCGCAGTCACCGTCACTCAGGCGAACGCTGATGGCTTCATCACGGTCGGACGATGCACCGACATCGAGGGCACCGCTGGGCCGACCACGTCGAACGTCAACTACGTAGGCGGAGCCACGGTAACGAACATGGCACTCGTGGCGCTCGATCAGGGAGAGATGTGCATTTTCACTCTGGCCGCAGCACACGTGATCATCGACGTTCAGGCCACGCTCGTACAAGCCACCAACATCGGTGTGATCACGGTGACGCCGACCCGCGTTCACGACAGCCGCCAGAACGAGCCGGCCTGATGCGATCAGGCGATGTGTGACTTCTCGGCAAAGTATTCGGCGAGGCGTCGATCAGCCTCGTCCCCGAACAGAATCTCGGCCACCTCGTGGAGTCCTTCGGCGTGGATGATGTCGTCGTCGTGAACGACGAGATCTATCTTGGATCGGCGGCGCATGAAATCGTCAAGCTTGACGATCATTTCGTGCTGAGTGGCGTTGTGTAACTCAACACGGAGATAGTCCGCCGAGTCCATGATGTCCTCCCCCATCGCCTGGTCCGCTCGTATCGCTTCGAGCATCGCGAATGCGCGACGTCCGTAACGTCTCCACAGGCGGTCGGTGAGCGGCTCGGTGTCGGGTTTGGTTCGCAGCCGATCGAGCTTCATCAGTTTCGCTTGGCGGTAAAACTCAATCCGGGTCGCCTTGGCGGGCTCCCCGTACCACGTGTGGAGATCCTTCTCCAGTGGAATCCCGAGTTGCTCGATCTCTGCGGCAACTTCCTCGCCGACGTTCAAGCAGTCGGTGAGTTTGCCGCCAAACACAGTGACGACATTGTGATCATCGTTACGTTCAATTTCATGCTTCCGACTCAGGGATGTCCAGTCAACATCATGCCGATCACCGCCACCCTGCTTGACGACGAGCGGACGGACGCCCGACCGTTCGGCAATAATGTCGGCAACGGTGAGCGGCTTGGCGAGGTCGAGTCGGGCGTTGATCTGCCCGAGCAGGAACTGTCGGTCGTCATCGTTGACCGAGGTGAACGGTTCGTCGACTCGGGTGTCGGTCGTGCCGATCACCGAGCGGCGCCCCATCGGGATCACGTAGAACAATCGGTTGGTGTCATCGAAGAAGGCCAGTACGCGATCGTGGCGGGTCGTGGTCAAACGGGGCACGACGAGATGGATTCCCTTCGAATACACAATTCTGTGTCCTGTTCGAAGACCCCACTCGCTATTGAGTTGATCAACGAACGGTCCTGCGGCGTTGACGATCGACCGCGCTGAGGTCGTGAAGGTTTCGCCGCAGTCGACATCGCGTAACGTGGCGACCCACCGATCCGCACGACGCTCGGCGGCTACCAGTTCGACGTAGTTGGCCGCCGCTGCCCCAGCCTCAATCGCCGATCGTACAAACGAGAACACGAATCGTGAGTCGTTATCGACCAGATAGGCATCCTGATATTGAATCCCGCCGCGCAACGTCGACGTGTTGATCGCCGGTTCTTCCGCCTCGATTCGTTCTGTGTCATACAGACGCGGTGGCTTGGTGCCGAACAAACCGATTGCCCAGTAGGCAGTTGCTCCCAGCGCTGCGAACCACGGCCGATAGGGCGCCGTTCGGTCGAGGGCGGCAAGAAAACTGATCTCCTTGACGTTGTCGGGGTACGACTTCATCAGGCGGTTCCGCGACCGACAGAGGCCGAACACGAGTGGTAACTCGTAGTTCTCGAGGTACTTGAATCCACCCCACACCAAGTTCGAGGATTCTTGGCTAGTGAAGCTGCCGAAGTCACCGCGATCGATCAGTGCAACCGACGCACCGCGGCCGGCCAACGATGCCGCTGATACAGCTCCGTTGATCCCAGCGCCGACCACCAACACATCAAACAGGCCGTCGCGGAGTCGCTCGATGTTGGCGTCACGCAACGTCATCTTCACAGCGTCGCAGAGCTTGTGGTGTCTTGCCAACCGGACCCGCGGTCATCCGTTCGGGAAGATCCCCATTCCCTCCCTGGGGGACCACCGAAACTGACCATCGTTGGAAGTGATCAGACCACACTCGCGATCGGAAAGACGTATAGGCAATTCTTGTCGATTGCCAGAATTTTGTCCCGTACTATTGTACGGTACTGTTATGTCAGTTGTGGTTGACTTCGAGACCCGAGTGAGCGAAGTTTGTGGTGTCGTCAATGCTCAGACTGCGGCGCTGATTGACTTGGTTGCCGAAGCAGTCGAGAGCGGCGAATGTGTCGGTCACGGTCTCCGGACTCCCTCCCACTGGGTGGCGTGGCAGATGGGTGCATCGCTCGGCCGAGCGCACGAATACGTGCGAGTCGCCGGTCGGCGGGCCGAGTTCCCAGTCATTCAGCCCATCTGGGAACGGAATGGCATTCCGTTCAGCGTCGGTCGAGCACAACGAGCGGTTCCGGAACGAACTCGACGGATCGTCGAACGGCGAGATCGTGGCTGCCGTGTGCCCGGTTGCACGAACGACCGCTGGCTCGATGTTCATCACGTCGTGCACTGGGCTAACGGCGGGCCGACCGACACCGACAATCTGGCGACAATGTGTCGTGCCGATCACACGGCCACCCCGGCACAACTCAGCGCGACCGTCACGGGACGGTGACGAACAAGCACCCCCGACGACGAGCGCTGCACCGATGAGCGCCACACCCATCCAGTAGCGCCGGTCGGCGGTATCGCTCACGCGGATCCAGACCCAGGCGAGGTTTCGATGCTGCGATGTCGACGGTGCGGTCGGCATGGCAATCCTTCCTCACCTGGACCGCACCCGCGGAGGTCATCCGATGGTGAACACAACCTCGGTGAGCGTCTGATTCCCGCTCGCCTCGATGGCAAGTACCTCAGCCTTGTAGCCGCCAGGAACGAGGAACTCCGCTGCGATGGGCAGCTGAGTTGCGGTGCCGGGGAGGATTACATCGAAGACTCGCTTTGGGTTCCCCAAGCTCGGCGCGTCGGCGACGACCAGCACCTGGTAGGCGACGACGTTGACCCCGGTCGGCGAGTTGACTGGCAGCCATGCCACCACCAAGTCGTCCGGCGCGACCGTGGTGCCGGCCAAAGGTGATGTGATCTCGGGCCCATCGGGCACCATATGTGTGAGCGTGAAGGTGCTCTTGAGCCGTTCGCCGTCGATCGTCTGACCGCGGAATGTGTAGTCACCTTCGGGGAACAGAAGCTTGAACTCGCTGAACGGGAACTCGTCGAAGGGGGGCTCGCTGCTTTCGGAGAACAACTCCGTCAGGCCGTAGTTGCGGATAACTCGTTCCGCTTCAACGTCGAGCACCTTGAGGCCGGACGGGTTCGTGATGCTCACTTGCCTCCAGGCGGGGGCGTCGAGGAAGATCTGGAGCCCGGCGTCCCCATCGGTCGAGTTGTACTCGATCTTCAATCGAGCGTCCGGAAAGGGGATCGTCGATGGCCCCGTTCCTCCGGCACCGGCGGTCGGTCCGAGGGCGAGCGTTGGTACCAGTCCGACGATCGCGAGACTGGCGAAGCGAGAGTACTTTCGCATGATTTTGATCCTTTCGTCCTGTCCGGCGGTGATCGGCGGACAGGTCGACTGTAAGCAACGGCTCCTGACTGTCGGCTGAAGTGGCCGACCCCCGCCACCGGCGAGGGCGCGAATGCCTGAGAGCTCGCGGGGCATGTGCGATCGATGATGTGGTGCTTGGGCGGCGATCCCGAACGGGTGTCATCGGAACCACCGGAAGTCGTCCTCAGGGCAGAAGCGTGAGGGTGCCGAGCGTCGATTGCACGACGGTGAAATGTCGACGGTCGATAGTGGCGATGTCGTTGACACCAAGCCGCTCCGCCGCCGCGATCACTGAGGCGTCGGTAGTGCCGAGCGGCAGATCCCGGTATTTCGAGACGAGATCGGCGATCCGCAGCCAATCGGCGGCCGCCACCGGTTCGGGAATCAAGGCACCTGATGCCAGATCTCCTAGAAACCGAATTTCCGCATCAGCGCCGAGCCGCGTTCCCAACAAGTAGGTGACTTCGGTGATGACCAACGTCGGAACGATGAGCGGACCCGGGTGCGTCTCGAGCAGTTCAAGGCTCGCTGCGTGGTGACGGTCATCGCGATCGACATACGCATACAGCGGACCGGCATCAATGATCAGCGCGATGATCGGACCTCGCCAACGAGAATCTCTTCGATCCGCTCCGAAATGTCGGATTGTCCACTTGCTCCCGCGCCTGCTGCGAGCAGTCGGCGCCTGCCACGGGGTTGGCCAAGCAGCGCCTCGATTGCCTCGCGTGTGAGTTGGGACACCGTGGCACCACGACGCTCGGCTTCGTGGCGGAGTCGGGCGTCGAGATCGTCGGACAGTTTCACCGTTGTTCGCTGCATGTATGCCAGCATACCATCCAGCGTACCGTCGGCAGTGATCCGCGTCGCCGCCACCGACACCATCCGGGCTGACGGTTATGACAGGAGCGATCGGCCAAGCGGTTGCATGGCGTGGTGGGCGGTCATCGCTGATCCCGGCGGGCCCATCAGCGCCTTGTAGCGCCGCCAGCGGCGGTTGAATAGTACGACCAGGTCGGCGTCGTGGGCACCGTTGTCAGCGAGCACGAACCGTTCAAGCTCGGCCTCACATTCGTCCCAGCCGAATGGTGCCTTGCCGGTGAGCGCGCTGACATCGGCGCGATCCTGCTCCATCACTTCCGCGCCGATCTGGTCGAAGCGTTCGAGGTGGCGGGCGAGACGGAACGCGATCCGCACTTGATACTTCACGTACGGATCGGCCACCTTGATCGACTGCAGCGACCGCGACAGGTGCTCGTGCGGCCCCGACGCCGGCGTAAGTGCTGGTTCGGGGATCGGTACGTCCTCGAGTTGAAGGCCGAGGTACTCGGCCATTGTCTCGACCGTATGGAGGTTCGTTTCGCTTACCCAGTGGGCATACGTCATGTAGTCGGTGTCAGCGAGCGGCCGGGCGAGCGGACCGTGGAATGACAGCTGGTTGGTCAGCGTGAAAAACAGGTGGTGGTATTGGATCGCTGCCAGGTCGACCGGTTCACCGGTGAGATCGGCATACCGGTCGTAGATCTTGTTGAAGTTGCCGTACGGGATCACCGAGTCACGCATCCGCCACGCCGCGAGATCCATCATCGGATCGCCGAGGTGGCCGAGTTCGACATCGATCAACGACACGAAGTGTCCGTTGTGGTGATGGAACTGGCCCGAATCCCACACGATCGGTGCCTGCCGATTCGATTCGGGTAACGGATGGCGCCCCAACCAGCCGAGCACGAACTCCATCAACGGATCGGGACGAACTTTGGTTGATCGGTAGACGTGCTCAAAGCGCCGTAACCCTACATACGCAGCCTCGGCCGCTGATCCGCCACGGATGACGTCGGCCGCGACGAAACGATCGATCGGCAACTGATGCATGCGTACCAATGTCTGCACGTACTCATCGACAATCGTTACCCGCTGCTCCGCCGGCACACCTGCAAAGTCCGGTTTGCCCGGCACCTCTGCCATCGCGTACGCCACTGGTTCGTCGCACCACCCGTGAACGTGTGGCACGGGGATCCCGTGCTCGTCGAGTAGGCGTTGGAACAACATCTCGTGCTTGAGGGGAAACACCAGTGGCGTGTCCGACCGTTCGCCACGCACCAGGACGCGCTCGACCACATCGTCACGATCGACATCGACAAACCACATCGGACGCCAACGGGGCTGGCGCGCCCACGACACGACCTTGCCACCGAGCAACGACTCCAACCAGGCCACGACCCGAGCGTCGTCGCCGCTACCTTCGGCACGTTCAACGATGTCAGCCATCAGCGTCATCTCCCTCGGGGTCGGGGATGCCCACGATGAGCAGCCCATATCAACGAATCCCTGAACATTAGCCTAACGCGCGTTAGGGAACGACCTCGGGTGCCGAGGGCACTTCCGAGTACGGTTCAGGCTGATGGTAGCCACCGACACGCGCCAAGAGATTCTGGCGACCAGTGCCCGCTTGTTCGCTGAACGCGGCCTCGTCGGCACCACGATGCGCGCCATCGCCGAAGAATGCGGCATCCAAGCAGCCAGTCTCTACCACCACTTTGGATCCAAAGACGCCCTGATCGCCGAGATCATGACCCGCAGCAGCGAACACGTCGTTGGTCTCTACGACCAGATCCGCGCCGCTGACCTCGAACCGGTCGCCCGTTTCAAAGCACTCATTCGGGCCACGTTGGAGAACTTCCACCAATACCCAGACGCAGCACAAATGTTCTACGACAATGATTCCTACGTCGCTGAAGCGCCAGAGCTCCAGCGGGTCCGCGACGATGCCGAAGCCAACGACCTCCTTTGGGTCAAAACCATCTATGAGACTCTCGCCTGCGGGCAACTCCGAACCGACATCACACCCGCCCGCCTCAAGGTGCTTCTGCGCAACATGATCTGGTCAACCACCCGCGGCCTAAGACGCGGCAAAGCATCCGGCGAAATCGCCGACCAAGTCGTTGCTTTACTGCTCCACGGCTGCCTGGTGTCCACCGAGCACGGGTCAAGAGTCGACGAGGCGGGCCGTGCACATCCTCGGTGATGATCGCCTGTTCGGGGGGCGCCGCTGCCGGCAACGCCACGTCGACTTCGTCGGACAACTGCCGGGGCCAGTCCCGGAACTGGGACACATCAACCGGGTTCGCGTGTCGGACGCCACTCGCTGCCGAACGCGAGGGCTGCGAGTTCACGGTCGGGGCTGATGGGCCGCTTGTAGAGCGAGCTGCACGGTGTCTCCGCCAACCGAAGTGAAAGGGCCATCAGATCCGTCTCACGGTCGACGCGCGCGTAGACCTCGGCGAGGTACTTGAACTCGTTCATCACGCCGAGCACGCTGCGGCTCCCGTCTTGGCAACCCTGACCTGCTCCATCTCTGCGAACTCGGGCTCGGCGAAGCTGCGCGCGATCGAATGGGCCTGAAGGTAAGCGAGCAACGTCGATGGGAACCGTTCGAGCAACGTGTTCGCCGGTGCGAACGGCATGAGCACCGGGAGCAGCGTCGCCTCACTAACGAACAGCGCCACCTGCGGCTTCCAGAACAGCACGTTCACGTACCAGTCGCCGAGAATAGTGGTCGAACGATCGCGCTCCGACGCCGTGACACCCCCGATCCGGTCGAGCACCTTCTTCGTCGCACGAACGATCAGCACCTCGGCAGCTGCGCAGCCGCGCGCGTCTTCGTTGTTCACCGTGAATGGCGGTCCGGCGGGCGATCCTGACGGTTGTTAGGTGCGGCGCAGGTACTCGGCCGCTGCTTGCTCGCCCATCGCCTCGAGCCGGGCATTGCGGTAGCGCTCGCGTTCTGCGGTGCGTGGATGGCTGTATCCCTCGCCCACGACCGCCTCGCCCTTGTCGCACACCACGTACCGGCAGATCCGCTGGGCGTGCGGCGACAACGTCTGCCAGCGCTCGAACGACATTGATCGCACCAGCGCCTCGCTGCGGAACCAGGGCGCGAAGTACTCGACGTTGGGCATCGCCCGCATGTCGCGGGAGAGATTGGGGGTGCCGCCATGCCAGCAGCGGGCGTCACGGAAGATGGCGGAGCCGGCGGGCAACGGGG
>JANOTN010000094.1:0-9180 GCA_031416375.1 Ilumatobacteraceae bacterium | reverse complement strand
GGTCCTGGGATACTGATCCTCGGTGGTCCCGAAATCGGTCCGCTCGGGCTGGCGATTGGCCTCGGAGCTGCCACAGCGATCGCAATCGGTGTCATCGGCGCCGTTGCCAACCCGATGTTCAGCCTTGCATTGTGGTTCTCGAAGGGGATCACGACTCGTGAGGCCGTATCCGATCTGGTTGGTCAACTGCTCGGCGGCATCGCTGGAGCGGCGTTAATTTTCGGGTTGAACGACAGCACTCGGTTGACGTCGGGAATCAACGGTTGGGATCCGGATCGGCTGGAACCAGGAGTCGATCTTGGGATCAATCTGAGCGGATTCAGTGACATGGGAGTGGTGCTGTCGGCCGAACTCCTGCTCGGTACGCTGGTTGTGGTCGTATTGTTGAGTGCCATCAAACAGCAGCGCTCAAATGCCGCTGTTGCCGCCTTCACCGGTGCAGCGGTGACTGTTGCGGCACTGATCCTCCACCGAATCTCCGGAACCGGAATCAACCCGGCCCGCAGCTTGGGTACGGCGATCTTCGCCGATGTCGACCCGAACGCACTCGGACAGGTGTGGGCGTTCATCCTGATCCCGATCGTCGCCGCCCTGGCCGGCACATTCGTGTGGCTGGCAATCGACGATGCCGCCATCGACGACACCGTCTTCGACGACACGATCCTCGAAGACCTCACCGACAGGATCACCGGAGACGAGTCCTGATCAATCCCGTTCGGAACGTCAAGAGCCCGGACCACAAGGCCCGGGCTCTTTCAGTTTCAGTTGTCCGCCGACCTGACGTCACCCGGCGAGGGAAGCGCCAGCCATTAACAACCAGCACAAAGCCGGACGGAGGGAGCAGCCAAAGCGAAGCGGCGGCCAGTCCCGACCATCAAATACGGCCAGTCCCGACCAGGGTCAGTAGTCCATGTCTCCGCCACCATGGCCGTGACCGGCGTCCTTCTCCGGCTTGTCAGCGATGATCACCTCGGTGGTGAGGAACAGGGCTGCGATCGACGCTGCGTTCTGCAGCGCCGAGCGGGTCACCTTGGCTGCGTCGATGACGCCGATCTTGACGAGGTCCTCGTAGACGCCGGTTGCGGCGTTGAGACCCTCGGCGCCGGTCATCGAGAGCACCTTGGCGATCACGACACCGCCCTCCATACCTGCGTTCTCAGCGATCTGCTTGAGTGGAGCGGTGAGCGCCTTGGCAACAATTCGGGCACCAGTTGCTTCGTCACCGGTGAGCCCCGCAGCGACTGCCTCGACAGCGGCGAGCGAACGCACGAGTGCGACACCGCCGCCAGCAACGACACCTTCTTCGATGGCGGCCTTGGTGGTCGACACGGCATCTTCGATGCGGTGCTTCTTTTCCTTGAGCTCGACCTCGGTGGCCGCGCCAACCTTGAGGACGGCAACGCCGCCGGTCATCTTGGCGAGACGCTCCTGGAGTTTCTCGCGGTCGTAGTCGGAATCGGTGTTTTCGATCTCAGTCTTGATCTGGTTGATTCGGCCCTTGATGTCGGCTTCGTCGCCAGCGCCCTCGACGATCGTCGTCTCGTCCTTGGTGATAATCACGCGCTTGGCGGAGCCGAGCAGATCGAGTGTGGTGTTCTCCAACTTGAGACCGACGTCTTCGCTGATGACCTGCCCACCGGTGAGGATGGCGATGTCTTGCAACATCGCCTTGCGGCGCTCGCCGAAGCCAGGGGCCTTGACGGCAACCGACTTGAACGTGCCACGGATCTTGTTGACGACGAGCGTGGCGAGTGCCTCCCCCTCGATGTCTTCGGCAATGATCAGGAGCGGCTTACCCGACTGCATGATTTTCTCAAGCACCGGCACGAGATCGCGTACCGAACTGATCTTTGACGAAACCAGCAGCACATAGGCGTCTTCGAGAGCCGCTTCCATTCGTTCGGTGTCGGTCACGAAGTACGGGGAGATGTAGCCCTTGTCGAAACGCATGCCCTCGACGAGGTCCATGTCCATTCCGAACGTCTGGCTTTCCTCGACGGTGATCACACCGTCTTTGCCGACCTTGTCGATGGCGTCAGAGATCATCTGGCCGATTTCGTCGTCGGCAGCCGAGATCGAGGCGACTTGAGCGATCTGCTCTTTCGAGTCGACATCGACAGACAGTTCCTTGATCGAAGCGACAGCGGCCACCACTGCGGCCTCGATGCCCTTCTTGAGGCTCATCGGGTTGGCACCGGCTGCAACGTTGCGGAGGCCCTCACGGACCATCGCCCACGCCAACACCGTGGCGGTGGTGGTGCCGTCACCGGCTACATCGTCGGTCTTTTTGGCGACTTCCTTGACGAGCGCCGCGCCGATTTGCTCGTATGGGTCTTCCAGTTCGATTTCTTTGGCGATGGAGACACCGTCGTTGGTGATCGTGGGGGCGCCCCACTTCTTCTCCAGCACCACATTGCGGCCCTTCGGCCCAAGCGTCACTCGCACGGCATCGGCGAGCTTGTTCATACCCGCTTCAAGCCCGCGACGAGCCTCGTCGTCATACGCAATCATCTTCGCCATGTGGGGTCCTCCATTGGACGGTCAATCTCTGCACGTACAGAATCAGCACTCGAACAGGTCGAGCGCTAGCACTCTACCGTCGAGACTGCTAACTGGGCAAGATGAACGCGTCGCGCAGCCAGAAGCGGAGGCCAGTCCCGACCATCAAGCATCTCCTCCGGCGACGGCCGGGATGATGCTGACGGTGATGCCGTCTTTCACGGTGGTGTTCAAGCCGTCGAGGTAGCGCACGTCGTCGTCATCGACGAAGATGTTGACAAACTTGCGCATCGCACCGTTCTCGTCGAGCAGACGGTCGGCGAGTCCGGGGTGAGCGGATTCGAGCCCTGCGATCACCTCGGAGAGTGTGCCCGAGTCGACTTCGACCTGCTTGTTGCCACCCGAAAGGGGGCGGAGGGTGGTCGGGATCCGAACGGTGACAGCCATACTGCAAAAGATAACTGAACTGATCGGGTTTCATTCCGTTCTTGACGTTCGCGGTAACTTCACAGCCAATGCGTGTCGTGGCGGCGGTCGACAAATTCCGAGGGACAGCCACCGGCGCCGAGGTTGCGGCGGCGATCGGGCACGCCTGTTGGGAACTCGGTCACGACTGTGACGAGGTGCCCGTCGCTGACGGTGGCGAAGGCCTCCTCGAAGTACTCGGAGGGCCAAATCGAACCAGCAAGGTCACGGGTCCACTCGGCGATCAGATCGAGGCACCGTGGAGGATCCACCGCGGGACGGCGATCATCGAGATGGCACTCGCCAGCGGATTGATGATCGCAGGCGGTGCCGACCGGAACGACCCGATGAAAGCCACAACCACCGGGACCGGACAGTTAATTGATGCTGCCGTATCTGCTGGTGCCAAACGAATCATCGTCGGGCTCGGCGGGTCGGCCACGACCGACGGCGGGCTCGGTGCGCTCAACGCAATCAGATTCCCAGCACGACTGCGTGGCGTCGAACTACTCGTCGCCTGCGACGTCACGACACGTTTCACCGAAGCAGCCACCGTGTTCGGCGCACAGAAGGGGGCGACACCGGCCCAGATCAAGATGCTCACCGGGCGTCTGGAACGACTCGCTCAGCAGTATGCCGGCGAGTACGCCGTCGACGTGACAACGATCGACGGATCAGGTGCCGCAGGTGGGCTTGCGGGCGCTCTCGCGGCGTTGGGCGGGCACCTCGTGCCCGGATTCGAACTCGTCGCCGACGAGCTTGACCTGCACGATCGAATCTCCGTCGCGGACCTCGTGATTACGGGCGAGGGTCACCTGGACCAGCAGAGCTTTGAAGGCAAGGTCGTTGGCGGGGTAGCAGCACTCGCAGCCGAGTACGACAAACCAGTCGCAGCAATCGTGGGCATCGCCGATGCTGATGTGCGGGATCGAATTCCAACATGGGTGCTGGCCGACAGCTTCGGCCTCGAACGAGCCGAACGTGAGCCGCTGCGGTGCATCGAGCAGATCGCACGCGACCTGCTCGAACACATCCTGTCTACACGATCGTGGTAGTGGTGGTCGTTTCCGCACCGACGGTCGGTGGATTCGTCACTGTGGTGGCGGCGGCCGGGTTGAGGTCAGCCAACGACTTGTTCGCCTTGTCGAGCCCGAGCATCAGTAAGACACCGGCACCGTTCATCGAACTCCCGGCCACCGGAGGTAAACCGTCGAGAGGCGACACTGTTGCTCCACCAAGCGCACGTGCGACTGACTCGGCGACGGCCTGATTGGTCGCAACGATCGGGTCGTAGTACACGACCGAGGTCGTGATCGGCTCGGCCGCGGCAGCATCGACAGGATCAACCATCTCGAAGCCCGCGATCTCAAGTGCCGTCGTCATGTTGGCCGCCGTGCCTTCTTGGTCATTCGCGTTTGCAACGAGGACCGACGCACCGGTCGTCACGAGCGGCGGCACGGTCGTCGAGGGGGGAAGGGTTGCAGCAGCCGACGTCAACGGGTCGATTGTGGTGTTGGCACCAGATTCGGCGTCGGCACCGTTACCCGCAACAGAGGTCCCGAGTGACGTGTCGTCGTCGCTGATCGATTTGAGAATCAAGAATCCCGCCACCACAGCGACCACGGCCAGCACGATCGCCAGAGCCCCACTTACTGGCGCTCCTCCGTCGCTCGCCCGCGGGGTGCGGCGTTGGATCGGCCCGGATTCATCAGGTGCGTCGCTCATGCGTGTGCGCCTCCCTGCGCGTCGGTTTCCGTATCGAGTCGCTGGCGACGTCGGCGCTTGCGTTGACGCTGCAGGCGACGCACAACGAGTGGGTCGTGCTCCAATGCCTCAGGCTGTTCGAGAAGATCGTTCAGTTCTGCATAGTAGTCGTCGGAGGAACATTGAAACCGGGCGCGGACAAGCAGATCTTTGGGCTCGTCGAACATCCAGAAATTTCGTTCGAACTCCAACATCGCCTGCTGCCGCTCGGTCATCACCCCCACAGACTGGCCCGCACGGGGGTGGTTTACAAGTACCCCCTGAAAACAAAAGCTTCCAGGGAGTAACTTCACGGTCATGTCGGGCGAAATTGCGGCCAATCACCGGTCGAAGCGACCGTATTTGATCGGAGTTGCCGGCGGCAGTAACTCGGGCAAGACGACAATCGCCGAGCGGCTCGCTGAAATCATGGGTGATGAGCATCTCTCGCTGATCCGCCTCGACTCGTACTACGTCGAGCGTACTCACGAGCCGATGGAGGTTCGGGTTGCCGCCAACTACGACCACCCTGATGCGTTCGATTGGCAACTCCTCAATGACCATTTGGCGGCGCTCACAGCTGGCGCATCGGTCGACGTGCCTATCTACGACTACGCGATTCACGATCGATCGGATCAGTGCCAGGTCGTTCGGCCATCGAAGGTGATCGTGGTCGAAGGCATCTTGGTGCTTTGGGAGCCGCGCCTGCGGGAACGTTTCGATCTCAAAATTTTCGTCGACACGCCCGCAGACCTGCGGATCATTCGACGGCTCAAACGCGACGTTGCCGAACGTGGCCGAACAGCGGAAAGCGTTCTCGACCAATATCTCGCGACGGTGCGCCCGAGTCACGAACTCTTTATCGAGCCAAGCAAGCGGCATGCCGACGTGATCGTGCCAGAGGGTGGCCTCAACCGGCCGGCGCTGGAAGTGCTGCTGGCTCGAGTCCGTGAACTAGCCACGGAGGACTGATTCTCAGCCGCCGGTGGTCGAAGTGCCGCCGACGGTCGATTCGTCCGGGGTCGAACTTTCAGTGGGCGCGGCCACGCGGCCCTGCAATACATCGAGCGATTTGTCGGCGACGTCGTTGCCCATCGCGATCAAAACGCCGGCTCCCGCCAGATCGGCAGTGTCGATCGGCGGAGGCGTGCCAACCTCGACAACCGTGATTTCGCCACCGCCCAACGCGAGTTGCAGCGAGTCGGCGACGGCTTTGGCAGCTGTGTTGGCAGGGTCGTAGTAGATCTTGGTGACAGCCAGCGTTCCTTCCGTGCTGTTCACCGCTGTGCCGGTTACGAATCCGACGGCAGCGAGTCGTTCGGTCAGTCGTCCTGCGGAGCCGTTGACATCGCTGGCGTTGGCAACGATCACCGTCGCCCCGTCGGTCACGTATGTGAGCACAGGCGACGTCGTAGTCGGCGGCGTTGTCGTCGACGTGACCACGACGGGAGCGGCCGTGGTGGTGGTGGTCACCAAGTCAGCTGTTTCGCTCGTGCCGGTGTCGGCCGTGCCCGTAGTGTCGTCGCCTCCTCCGCCGCAGGCACCGAGACTCAACGCGCCGATCGCGATCCCAGCGATCGCTACCGCGCGTCTGCTCCGACCGAGAGCAAGAGATCCGGGCTGAAGCGATGTGTATGTCACGCTCCGAAAACTACAGGATCACGCACTGCCAGTTAGCGGCAGCCGATCAGATTTCGGAGTCGACGGCCTGCAACAACTCGCTGAGATCGTCGGGCATCGACATGATGTCAATAGGATCTGTGTGGCGACCGACATCGTCGAACGAGGCGATCATCGGCATCGTCGGGAGCACGGCGATCAGTTGGTCGATCACAGCAGGGTCCCATTGACTCCCGGCATGCTCACGCAGGACAGCGAACGCCATCCCGATAGGCATGCCCTTGCGATAGTGACGATCGTGGGTCATCGCATCGAAGGCGTCGCAAACAGCGATGATTCGAGACGGCAACGGAATCTCGCTACCGGCCAGGCCATCGGGATAGCCGCGACCATCCATCCGTTCGTGGTGCGAGCGTACGAATGGTGCGCACGTCACCAGTGTCGGTTCGGCGAGCAGCATTTCCTCACCGTCGATGGTGTGCAGTTTGATGACATCAAACTCGGCCTCGGTGAGTCGGCCAGGCTTGTTCAACACCTCGTCTGCGACGTTGACTTTCCCTACGTCGTGCAGCATCGCGGAAAGGCCAAGGTCTCGGAGTGCCCGCGCCGAAAGGCGGAACCGCTCACCGACTCGAACGGCGAGTTCGGCCGTGCGGATCACATGGTCGCGGGTGATCGTGTCTTTCTCATCGATCGAGGCGATGAACTGATGCACGATCGGACTGAGGCCAAGCTCGAACGCAGCAAGGGGGTCTCGGGTCAGCACCGGGGCGAGCACATCTTGCGCCATGCGAGACATGCGTTTCGACACGATCATGCCGACGCACGACCCAATCACGCCGAGCGCACCCGCAACGTGGAGCCACCAGAAACCTGGACCGTAGGTCCCGTTTGACATCGGCAGAAAGGCAGTTACGGCCAGCAACACGAGCGACAGTGAGGCGGTCAGGTTGGCTGGCCTCTGCCCGAGTTCGAACAATCGAAGCTGGCGCAACGACATCGATCCAAGAGCCAACAAGAGACCGAATGTGACGACGATCGTGAGCGGATGACGAGGTCCGGGCGCGGTGATCGCGTCCGGGAAGAACACCAAGACCGCGGCCAAAATGAACACACCCACGATGGACAGCAACGTCCAGTCACGCCAATGTCGGGCGGCCCATGAACCGAACCTTGAGTGGGGCCGCAACAGCGGCGCAGCGACGGCGACGGCGACCGGCAGCGACAAGAACGCGGCGGCGCGAAATGCGGACGTGTCGTCATACAGGACTCCGGGGGTGACGAGCCCGTGGACGAGTGGCATCACAGACGCACCCATCAGGGCGGCACCGAAGAGGCCGGCCTCCGCTAACTCGCGACGGTCAGCGACGGCGGCAACGATGCTGGCACCCAGCACACACGCGGCGGCGGACACCACGATCACAATGAACAGCACGCTCGGCTGTTCCCATCGCACGCCGCTCAATGGCCCAAACGTGGTCATCACCGTAATAACCGCCAGGATCGCCGTCGTGACGATCCAGATCAGGCGTCCGTGGGAAAGAATCGATGGTTCCACGCCAGCGCTATCGGCATGGTGTGGCGTCTGCTTGAGTTGGAAAGCCACCCACCGGCCGAACCCGTGTTCGCTGTACCTGCTGGTAGCCTGACAGCATTCTCGGGTGCGGCGCGTCGGCTGGGGAACGATGCTGCGACGTCGTCCCGCTTCGATTCGGCCTCCTGCGGAGCCGACTTGAGCGTGAGAGTGAGGACACTATGGCCACCACTGCGGCGGCACAGAAGCGACTAAAGGCCAAGGCCGCTGCGGCGATCAGCCTTGAGGACCTGGCCCCAAGCGATCGCATGGCTCGCGAAATCATCAATGAGCGGCCCGACCTGCGGCCGTCAGTCGAGCGGATCATGCACGCCGGCCTGACCGACGATCAGCAGATGCACGCGATCTCGTTGTTCCAAACTGCGCTCAGCGCTGTCGGTGACGAGTGCCGAGATCCTCGCGTCGCGATTACCCGCGGCATTGCCTTGGCTCGCTGACCCAGCATGAGTCAGGCGAGATTTCAGAAACGAGATCGGGACAAAGCACAAAAGGAGAAGGCGGCAGCCAAGCGCGCCAAGCGCGCCGAACGATCCGACATGGTCGCCGACCCCGAGGCTGGGGCCCCGCCGGCGCACAGTGAGGAAACGGTGCTGGCCGAACTCGCCGCGCTGCACGCCGCCTTCGACGCCGAATCAATGAGCTTCGACGATTTTGAACAAGCCAAAGCGATCCTTTTGGAGCGCCTCCAAGTCCGCTAACGCGTTTGGCGGGGTGGGAGCCGGGTGTGGGAATCGAACCCACGACATCTTCATTACAAGTGAAGTGCTCTGCCAACTGAGCTAACCCGGCGATCTGGTCGCCACGTTAACGGCTGACGAGACCAATATCAGACTTCGGTCCAGCCGACAAGTTCTCCAGTCACGACGATCCGGTACGACAAGCTCGTGGGCAAAAAGTTGGACTTCGTACAGGCAATTAGCGACATTGTCGTACCTGTGTGAAAGAGGGTCGCATCGAGAATGTTGGCGGTCTGCGATTCGGTCAGATCTCGGCGAACGACCGTATACGTGTACTGCCGCCCGTCGAGTGTCGTCACGTAGAACAGATCCCCATCCTGCAACAGGTGCAGGTTTCGGAATGGGCCGCCGTGCTCGGTTCGGTGACCGAACACGGCAGCGTGTGCGTCCTGACCCATGTCGCCGGTTCCGGTCCAATGCCAAATCAGACCGGCGTTTGTGACCGCCCTCGAATCACCGGAATTGATCCAGCGTTCCACCCCGATCGTGGGCAAGGTCAACAGCCACGGCGGTGCGATCGAG
>JANOTN010000093.1:0-5696 GCA_031416375.1 Ilumatobacteraceae bacterium | reverse complement strand
AATGAGCGTGAAGCGGCTGGGGGAATTCAGTGGCAGGAGAAACGCCCTCGGTATGTCTCTTGTCCTGCCGCTGAATTCGAACGTGGTGGGGTGCGGTGGGGGAGGAAAGGGACGGCGGGGTCGTAGGGCGGGGGTCGACTGTCACACCCATCGTATTGGATACTGACTATGACCAATGCAGATCGTCTCGTCGGGGCGATATCGAAAGGTCAGCTGGGTGCGTTCTCCAGAACGCAGGCACACGGTGTGGGTCTTTCAGACCGCCAGCTTCGAAGCCGGGTCCAGAGCGGCATCCTCATCAAAACCGGTCCCAACGCGTTCCGCTCATCGGCCGCGCCGACCTCAATGCACACGCACTTGCACGATCTCGTGCTTGATATCGGTGAACCTGTCTGGGTCGCCTCAACAACCGCTGCTGCGTTGCACGGATTCGACGGGTTCGGCCTACGACGGCCATTCCATCTGCTCGTGCCGCGCCACCGAAGTTTGAACCGTTGGGATGTCAAGGTGCATCGCTCCGATGTGATTGACCCGATCGATCGGTGTGAGATCAACAAGTTGCCGGTGACGAGTGCCGTACGAACCTTGATTGATCTGGCTCGGATTCTTCCGTCCGATCAGTTGGCGGCGTGCCTCGACAGTGCGATGCGCGACGGGAAGATTTCGGAGGATCTGCTTCACGAGCGGATCGTCCACCTTCGAGCTCGTGGGCGGTTTGGGTTGCCGCTCTTGCACGAGGTGCTTGCCGGATTCGAGGTGACTCGTGGCGGGCATAGCTGGTTGGAGCGGAAGTATCTCACGTTGCTTGCGGCAGCTGGTTTGCCAGCTCCAGCGACGCAGCAGGTGCTGACGAAGGCGGGCGATCGGCTTGTGCGGGTGGATTGTCGATTCCCTGGTACGAACGTGGTGGTCGAGCTGCTCGGCTATCGGTTTCATCGCACACCTATGCAGATGACTCGTGACGCCGAGCGGATGAACATTCTGATCGCCGATGGTTACAAGCCGTATCAGTTCACATACGGCCAGGTCGTGAGCGAAACGGGTTACGTGGTCTCCACAACCGCCGCTGCCCTGGCCTGATCCCGAACTCAATCGCACACCGCCCACCGCCCGTAAACTCAGCGGCAGGAGAAACGACGTCGGTATGTCCTTTCTCCTGCCGCTGAATCTGGAGCTGGTCGGCAGACGTCACTCCCTGCGCCTGCTGCGCTGACGACGATCTTGACGACCCCTACGGTGGCCCGTACGCCGAAACACTGCGCGATGGTCGAGAACTGTGCCGACGGATCGCGGTGCTCATGCCGTCGCCCACAGTCTGACGGGGTCGAACCGTGTTGTCAGCTGTTCGTTACCGAATGCGGGTCGGACTGGTTGCTTTCGGTGTCGTCTGCGAGGTCCTTTCGGACCTGGTCCATGTCGAGCGCTCGCACCTGCTTGAGGAGGTCATCGAGCGCTGACTTCGGGAGCGCTCCAGGCTTGCTGAATAACTGAATGCCGTCACGGAAGATCATCAGCGTGGGAATCGACATGATCCCGAGCTGACCGGCGAGTGCTTGCTCGGCCTGCGTGTCGACCTTGGCGAAGGTGACGTCGGGGTTCTCATCGGCGGTCTGTTCGAAGATCGGACCGAACTGACGACACGGACCGCACCATGACGCCCAGAAGTCGACAAGGGTGATTCCACCACCGGTGACCGTTGATTCGAAAGTGTCGTTGGTGAGTGTGCTCGTTGCCACCGGGTGCTCCTTGTGTTCGTGTTTCGTGTTCCTGTTTCGTAGACGACTTCCTCAACGCGCCCGCGACTGTGTCTATTCCTGCGTCCTGTTCCTGCAACGAGCGGCGCTACTGTCCGAGGAGTGATGCCGGATATGCCGATGACCCCAGAAACTGCATTGTTACGAGTCATCCATTGCCTCGATCGGGCGCATGAACAGGGGTTCAAGACCAAGGCGTTCGTTCGGGCGCTTGAGGTGGTTCGGGAGACCGATCCGGTCGAACTCGCCGAGCGGGCGCGTGACGAGAAGCTCGGCGAACTGGAAGGCATTGGCCCATCGACAGCGGCCGTGATCACCGAGGCATTGGCTGGAATCAACCCGGCGTACCTCACCAAGATTGAAGCGGCAACGTCGGTTCCGGTCACCGACGCCGGTGCCGTGTACCGGGCAGCGCTACGAGGCGACTGTCATCTGCATTCCCGATGGAGTGACGGGGGAGCCGAGATCGAAGCGATGGCAGCAACGGCGATCGCTCTCGGCCACGAATACATGGTGCTGACCGACCACTCGGCCCGGTTGACGATCGCCCACGGGCTCAACGAGGAGCGGCTGTCTGCTCAGCTTGACGAGATCGCCCGGATCAACGCCGACATCGTCGCCGCCGGTCACGACTTCCGGATCCTGACCGGGATGGAAGTTGACATTCTCGAAGATGGCCTGCTCGACTTGGCCGATTCGATGCTTGAGCGACTCGACATCGTGGTTGCCAGTGTGCATTCCAAGCTTCGGATGGAACGTCAGCAGATGACCGAGCGGATGGTGATGGCGGTGGCATCACCGCACGTCGACATCCTTGGACACTGCACAGGGCGGATGATCGGCAAGCGCCCCGAATCGACGTTCGACGCTGATTATGTGTTCGCCGCATGCGCCCAGTTCGGAACGGCGGTCGAGATCAACTGCCGGCCTGAGCGACTCGACCCACCCCGTGAGCTGATCGACCTGGCGATCGACTACGACTGCTGGTTCTCGATCGATTCTGATGCTCACGCCACCGGCCAACTCGAATGGCAACCACACGGATGTGACCGCGCCGCCGAGCGGGGAGTCCCGATCGAACGGATCATCAACACGATGCCCGCCGACGATTTGCTCGCCTGGGCCTCCGCATAAGGTTCAAACCCGATTCATGTCACGGTTTTCGGGTTCGTTCACGATTTCCGTGACATGAGGGGTGGTTCCGGCTGATTGCGCACCCGGGCGGTTGGGGCTGGCGTACGCCTCCCTTAGACTCGCTCCTCATGTCGAAGAAGACAAAGAAGCGCAAAGCCCGCCTGCGGCGCAGCAAGGCGAACCACGGCAAGCGCCCAAACATGGGCCGAGGCTGAGCCGTACTACATGATTCCACCGCGCACTCGACGTGACGCGGTTATTGAAACGCTGCACGGAATCGCCGTCGAAGACCCCTACCGGTGGTTGGAGAACGGTGACGATCCGGAGGTGCAGCAGTGGGTCTCCGAGCAAAATCGATTGACCCGTTCGGCGCTCGATGCCTCGCCCAGTAGGGCGGCTTGGCACGAGCGCCTTGTCGCGCTGATGGGCCTTGCAGTCGTGCAGGCCGTGCAGGTGCGAGGGGATCGGCTGATCCTGCTGGAACGTCAGGCGGGCCAACAGCAAGCCCGGCTCACGGTGCGATCGGTTGGCAATCCGTCTGGTGAGCCGGTCGTGCTCGTCGATCCATCGAGCGGAACGGTTGATGGCGCAGCCGCTATCGACTGGTACTTCGCCTCACCCGACGGCGAACTTGTCGCCTTCGGTGTCAGTCAAGGCGGTACCGAGAATTCGGTGTTGCGGGTTGTTCGGGCCGGTGACGCCCACCTACTGAGCGACGAGGTTCCGAACTGTCGTGCCTGCAGTGTGGCCTGGGAGCGTGACGGCTCCGGGTTTTTCTACACCCGCTATCCGGAGGGTGATGAGTACAACCGAACCGTGCACCACCACACCATCGGCGAGGCATGGGCAGACGATCCGGTCATATGGGCGGAACACGAGACTCCAGAGACTTGGCCCGGAGTCGAACTGTCGCCTGACGGGCGCTACCTGGTGGTCAGCGCGATGGCTGGTTGGAGCAGGAACGATCAGCACGTGTTGGATCGCACGACCGGGGTTTGGCGTGACCTGATTGTCGGCGTCGATGCGATCAGCGACTTCTCGTTCGCAGATGACCAGACGCTGATCGGTATGACGACGTTGAATGCCCCGAAGGGTCGAATCGTCAGCGTTGACCTCGCTGATCCCGATGTGGGGCACACCACATGGATAACGATCGTCCCGGAACGAGACGGCGTGGTTGGGTCGCCGGTGCCGGTTGGTGATGGGTTTTACCTCACGGTCGAACGGATGGGTGTCGACTCGATCGAACACTGGACGATCGACGGTCGGGACCGAACCGAGATCGGCGTCGGTGTCAGTTCCGCCGTGCAGATTTCCGCTGATCGCGTCTCTGGCAAGGCATTCACGATTCTGACCGGTTTCGATTCGCCGGCCGCGCTGTACTCACTCGGACCCGATCATCGGGCAGAGCGGACACA
The DNA here is from genome assembly GCA_031416375.1 of Ilumatobacteraceae bacterium. Lineage (GTDB taxonomy): Bacteria > Actinomycetota > Acidimicrobiia > Acidimicrobiales > Ilumatobacteraceae > Ilumatobacter. The sequence goes on along the minus strand of JANOTN010000093.1, from coordinate 1,390 downwards.
GCCGACAAGCAACCACGAACCGATGCCCGACTTGACTGTGACGCAGGTTGAGTATCCGTCGCTTGACGGCACGTTGATCGGGTTGTTTCTGATCCACCGGTTTGACGTGATGCCCGACGTATCGACGCCCACGATTCTCAACGGATATGGCGGGTTCGCGATCTCCGAGACCCCGATCTGGTCACCCACAATCGCAGCCTGGTGCGAAGCCGGCGGGCTGTATGCGATCGCAGGCCTACGAGGCGGGTTCGAGCACGGTGAGGAATGGCATCAGGCCGGCAAGCGGGCAAACAAGCAGAACGTGTTCGACGACTTCCATGCCGCCGCCGACTGGCTGGTCGCAACCGATCGCACATCTCGAGACCGGTTGGCGATCGTCGGCGGCTCGAATGGAGGATTGCTTGTCGGTGCGGCGCTGACACAACGTCCCGATCTCTGTCGCGCGGTGTGGTGTGCAGTGCCGTTGCTCGACATGATTCGGTTCCCGCAGTTTCTGATTGCACGACTTTGGATCGACGAGTACGGCGACCCTGATGTGGCCGACGAGTTCGGTTGGCTGCACGCCTATTCGCCGTATCACCACGTGGTCGACGGGGAGCATTACCCCGCTGTGCTGCTGACGACCGCCGAGGGTGACACGCGGGTCGACGCCCTGCACGCCCGCAAGATGGCAGCGATGCTGCAGTCCGCTGCCATCGGCCCAGAGTCCCGGCCGATCCTGCTCCATCAGGAAACTCGTGCCGGGCACGGCGTTGGTAAGCCGGTCGGAAAGCGTGCAGCCGAACAAGCTGACGTGTTGGCGTTTCTGTCATGGCAACTGGAGGGGATGCAATAAGTTCGATCCGGCTGGCAACGATCGTTGTCGGAGGCTTCGCCGAACGGTGTCGGTCAGCCCGCCGGGGCGTCTGGTGGCGCGATCAGGTGCTGAGAACGCGCTATCGCGCCAGCAGAACTGGGTTGAGCGTGGCGCTACGCGTCGTCGGGCTCGTACGGCTCTTGCTCGTCGCCGCCCGACAGGAAGGCGCGACCCTCTGCACACTCGTTTTGGAGCGGGCACCAGCGGCATGACGTGCCTGGTCGTTTGACCGGGTCGCGGCCTTCGAACTTCAGCTCGATCTCAGCGTTGATCGCGTCGAGCAGACGGCGCGACGCTGTACGCAACACGCCTTCAGTCACGTCCTCTACGACCGGTTCGCCAGCATCAAGATAAAACGAGGCCAGTTTGCGCGGTGGTACCTGAGTGCGCAGGGTTTCGACCAAGGCGTAGAAGCGGAGATCCTCACGATGCTTGGGGGAAACCCAGCCGGTCTTGAGGTCGATGATCACCTTGCGGCTTTCGGCACCGCTCGGACGACCAAGTGTGAGATCGACCTTGCCGGACAGCACGATC
>JANOTN010000092.1:0-5354 GCA_031416375.1 Ilumatobacteraceae bacterium | reverse complement strand
GGGCTGCCGACACTGAGCCGGTAGCGAGGGCATCACTGAACGATGGTGCCTCTTCTAACGCTTTCGAGCGGCGGTCTTTGGTGCGTGCCTCAGCAGCAGAAACCTTCTCGGTGCGAGCAAACAGATCAGCAGCCGGCAAGTTCAACTCGTTGGAACGCGAAGCCAGTTGTGTTTCGAGCCAATCAATCCAGCCGCGCACGACGCGTACCGAATGGGTTGCGTCGACGACCTCGGCGAGTGACAGGTCGGAGGGCACCAGGTATGCGAGTGACAGGAACTGTCCCTCTGGCGGCACCGGCAAGCTCATGAGATGAGACTAGCGCACATATGTATGTGATGCAAACCCCCACGCAAAGAATTCTCGGAAATGAGGTCGGGTTCGGCGAGCAGGCTCCCGACGATCAGGACGGCGAAGCCTTCGGGGACCCGACTTTCGAGTTCGGCAGGACGCAGAACTTCGGCCAACTCGTTCGGTTACTCGATTCGTTCGACCCGCAGAACTTTGGCGCCGCCCCGTCCGGCGCCTGCAACGGCTCTGGCGGCTGAACTCAGCAATTCAGCACCGCCCGGCTTCGGCTGGGCGGGCGGTTGCGCGCCTGGGTCGTCAGTCAGGCCGCAGACGGCTGGGAACGACACTTGTCGGCAAGAACGATGTCGATCGTCAAGCGGCGGTGGAGCGTTGGGGCTGCGGACGGGCGGGGAGTTGTTGGACGGTTGTCTTGGCGGCTTGGCGGGCGGCGAGTTGGAGACGGATTTCTGCAATGTGTTGTAGGCCGCGTCGACGGGTATCCGCGTCCAGCCGGAACTGCACGGGAACCTCGGGCGACGGCAGCAGCGTGAGTTGCTGAGGTGCGTCGTGGTTGGTCATGCCACCATCATGCGCATGGGGGTGTTACAGCCGGGTTTGGCGACCGCTACGCACAGACGGGACGCTGTTATTGGACGGCGAGCGCTGATACGACTACGGACAGCAGCGAAACGGCAACCGGCGTGGCGTAGGTTGCCCAGCTCGGGAGACGTCGATGGGCCGGAGCAACCACCACGAATGCGCACAAGGTGCCAGCGACCAGGCCCCCAATGTGACCGCCAACCGAAATGGTGCCGCGGAACATGAAGGTGATGAACAGATTCAATATCAACAACGACCCGATCGACGTGCTGAGCGGATTGATACCCCGTAAGTAGTAGCCCACGGCAGCAAGGCCCATCAACCCGAATACCGCACCGGAGGCACCAGCGGTCACCCCGCCGCCGCCAAGCACCAAGGCACCCGCGCTGCCGCCAAGCAGCGCCGCCAGGTACACCAATCCAAATCGAAGGCGGCCAATCATCGGTTCGATCATCTGCCCGAGTTGATAGAGCAGGTACATGTTCAGCGCAATGTGAATTATCCCGTAGTGCATGAAACCGGAGGTGATCAACCGGTACCACTGTCCGCCGTCGGTCGTATAGATCGATCCGTCGGGGAGTTGGCCTGTCGCACCGCCCGTCAGGCCTCCGTCGAACAGACCGAGTTGGAAATGAGTAATCGTCAGATCGCCGCTCAGGGCCCGCGGGTCGCGGACGGCCGAATACAAGAACAACAGGACGTTCAGCCCCATGATCCCCAGAGTGATCATGGCTGGTTGGCGGGCGCTCCAGAAACGTGCACGCGTCTTGACGTCGGGTCTGGCTGCCTTGGCGCATTCGACGCAGTGGCTCCCTACTGCGGCCTGGACGAGGCACTCAGAGCAGGCCGTCTTGCCGCACCGCGTGCACTTTCGTCCAGTCTCACGCTTGGGGTGCCGGTAGCACACGGACGTACCGCCGGGTACCTCAATTCTCGGAGCAGCTGACGGAGGGGGAGGCGGGAGTGACATCAGCGTGGAAGAGTATTCAGCCTAAACCGGCATCCCACCACTGTCGGAGGTGTTGCCACGCATAGATCCCCGTGTCGTGGCCGTCGCTCCATCGGATGGCGATCCCCCAGTTACCGTGCATCTCTGCACTCGTCACCGAAATTTGTTCACCGTCATAGGCATCGAGTTGGCGCTGCCTGCGGCCCTGACAGCCGGCGCATGGGCACGCCTGCCGCAACGGCATGACTGGAAAGGTGGCGAGCACACCGTCGTCGTACGTGACCCGAAGCTCCAGCTGGCGCTCAAGTTCGACATCGACGACCTGGTGAGCGCTCACGGCGCGAGGGTATCGGTCACAACGACATGTGAACGATCAGCTGGTCGGGCGCGCATGGCTTGCCGACCAAATGACCCTGTACGAGATCGCACCCGGCGGCGCGTAGCCGTCGGAGTTGCTCAAGACCCGTGACCCGCTCGGCAACAACTTCCATGTTGAGCGCGTGAGCGAGCAGCACGAGTGCGCGGACGACGCGAGTGTCGGCCTCCGACGATCCGCTCGGGAGCGCCAGACTGCCGTCGAGTTTCAACACGTCGGCACCCACGTCGGTGAGCAGCGACAGCGCGTTTGAGCCGGTGCCGAAGTTGTCGAGCGCAACTCGCACACCGACTCGCCGAAGCGCCCGCACCGTTCGGATCACCTCATCAGCTTCGCCGAGCAACGTTGCCTCGCGGGCCTCAAGCACGAGCTGGCGTGGGCGCAAGCGATACTCGCGGAGCAAGTCGACGACCCGATTGACAAACGTCGTGTTGGCGAGTTGCGGACGTGACACGTTGACGTGGACCGCAAACCGCTGTCCGACGACGCCGTTGTCGATCCAGTTCCTGGCAGCCGCGCAGGCTTGTTGGAGTACCCAATCGCCAATCGGGACAATCACCCCGGTTTCCTCGGCGACCGGTACGAACTCGGCGGCCTCGATCCGACCCCTGGTGGGGTGATTCCACCGAATCAGAGCTTCCGCCGCTTCGGCTCGCTCGGAGACGGCGGAGAAAATCGGTTGATACTCGACCGTAAGTTCGCCTTCACGCAGCGCCTTCGACAGTGCCGCCGCAAGTTCGGTACGAACCTTTGCCTTGGATCGGAGCTGGGCCGTAAACAGTGCGGTCCGAGCGCGCCCGGCTTCTTTGGCGGCGTGAACCGCGGTGTCAGCATGCGAGATCAGCTGGATTGCGCCAGCTTCGGGGTTGGCAGCTCGAATCTCGTCGTCGGTGATGCTCACGCCGACGCTCACGGATACGTCGAGTTCGAGCTGCCGGATCGTCAGTCGGCCGGTCAGTGCCCGTCGGACGCGATCGGCGAGTTCCATCGCAACCGCCGAGTCAGGCACATTCCGGCATAGCACCATGAATTCGTCGCCACCGACACGGGCGATCGTGTCGTTTGGTCGCACCGCCGTCGAGAGACGCTTGGCGGTCGATGCGAGCAGCCGGTCGCCGATTTCATGGCCGAGCGCGTCGTTCACGTCGCGGAGACGGTCGACGTCGATCATGAAGACGGCAACTGATCCTCCGTCGTCCTCGATCCGGCGAAGCGCATTAGCCGTCCGTTCGAGGGCGGCAGTGCGATTTAACAGTCCGGTTGTCGGATCATGTTCGAGCAGGTGCAGCAGTCCACTTGCTCGATCACGTTCCTCCGACACATCGCGGCACAACACAGCGACGTACCCGCCGGAGGGCGAAGAGGCATCATGTCGAACGAGAACGGTGGTGGCATGGATAGCGGACGGTCCGACGTCAGGTGCCAAATCGATCTCACCTCGCCATATGCCGCCTTCCGGGTCAACTAATAGCCGTTGGGGGATTTGATCGAGTACGTGGCCCAATCCGGTACGGCAGTCAGCTCGGTCGGCAGTTCCGACACCGGGAAACAGTGTGAGCCCGGCGGTATTGGCGTCGATGAAAACGCCGTCGATACCGATGATCACCGTGGCGGATTCATCGGCGGCGACTAAGTCGCGAAGTTGTGTGAGCACGTCGTGCGGTGCCAAGACGCCTTCTGGCGATGCCGGTCTGGCGACGAGACGCGCTGCGGTCGAGGCGTCGGTGGCTTCGTGTGTCATGTCGTGGGCCTGGTCATCGAACGATCCGGTGGTCCTCGTGCGTGGATAGTGGTCGGCGGAAATTCGTGTGTTCACCCCGTGCGGAGATATGTGCCCGACACGGAGCGCTGAGCGATTGACGTCAGATTGAGCACTGAAATCACGTCGCTAGCAGGAGCATCATCGGCAACTTCGAGCTGTTGGTTGAGCGCGTGAATCGTAAACTGGTACCGGTGGATTTGGTCGATGGGTGGGCAGGGCCCATTCCAGCCCTTCAGTCCGTACGAATTAGTCGATTGAATCGCTTCGTTGGGTATCACACCTTCAACCAGTCCGGTTTCGGTTGGTGCCAAGCCGTACAGGATCCAGTGGGTGAAACCTGCGGCATCGAGATCGGTCACGGTGACCGCTAACTCGACGGTTCCGGCAGGAATGTTTGTCCAAGTCAAGGCAGGTGCCACATCGGCATCGTCGCACGTGTAGCGGGTCGGGATTTCGGTGCCGTCCTGCCACGGCGCGATCATCAGCAACTGGGGAGGCGCCGTCGTTTCCGGTGGCCCCGTCGTCGCTGGTGGTGGCGGCACCGGCAGTGGCAACGTCGGTTCGTCGAGGGTGCGTCCGTCTGTCGAGCAGGACGCCGATGTGACCGCTAGCGCACCAATCGTGATCAACAATCCGAGCGTCGTGCGCGAGTGGTGGTGGTGGCCCATCGTGGGGGAGCGTAGCTACCTGCGTCGGCCTCCGGCAGTCAGACGTCGCCCACGGATAGCCTAGGGACATGGCTGAACCTCGCACGATCCTTACCGTGCACGCCCACCCTGATGACGAGGCCTCGAAAGGTGCACCGACGTTTGCGAAGTATCACGCCGACGGCGTGCACACGATTCTCGTGTGCTGCACGGGAGGCGAGGAGGGCGACCTCCAGAATCCGACGCTGCGTGAAGCGGGTCAGCCGTTCCACGAATTGACACCAGAACAGGAAAGGGCGCTCGTCGCCTCGATGCGGTCGGCCGAACTTGCCGCGTCGGCTGCGGTTATCGGTTTCGACGAAGTCCTGATGCTCGGATACCGCGACTCCGGGATGGCTGAGACCGAGCCGAACGAACATGCCGAATGCTTTCACCAGGCCGACCCCGACGAGGCCGCTGGGCGACTCGTGGCCGTGATTCGTCGCACCAAGCCGCAGGTCATTGTGACCTACAACGATGACCAACAGGGATACCCGCACCCCGATCATCTCAAGGTCCACGACGTGTCAGTGCTGGCGTTTGAGCGAGCCGGCGACCCCGAGTGGTATCCCGACCTCGGCGAGCCGTTCCAGCCGTCGAAGCTGTATTTCACGACGTGGAGCCGCCGCCGCATGCTGGCGATGCACGAAGGCTTACTGCACCATCGTGGCGAGTCACCGTTTGACGACGCC
>JANOTN010000091.1:0-3758 GCA_031416375.1 Ilumatobacteraceae bacterium | reverse complement strand
CCAGGTTCGCGCCGCCCATCTCGTGGGATCCGGCGCAGTCGTCCTGGCGGCGGATGAACGAACAGAACTCGACCGGCTGTTGTCTGGCGCGGCGCCGGAATCACTGCTCGGGCTGGCGCTCTCGGCAACCCGGGATCAAGTAAGAGCCGCCGCACTCGCCGGCATATCCCGTTGGCGCACATTGGCCTCCGACCCGCTCGCCGATCCAACCGTGATCGAAGTCTGCGATGTCGCCACACGAACCCTCGAACACATCTACGCCGGCGCAGCCGGTTGATTCAAACCGGGAATTTACCCGTCGAGCAAACAGCGGATTGGGAACTTCGAAGCGACCGAACAAGAACCGACCCCGGGCTTCGGCGAACCCGGCGATGACATGTTCGGCTGAGCCCGATCTCAGGCTTCTATCAGTTACAACCCTGAGATCGTTCGGAGTGCTGGGCCGTCCTCGAAGTACAGGGCACCGGGGCGATCACTGGCTAGCGAACCGACCGCACCGATTGAAGATTCGTGGGCGGCGACGCCGTCGACCTGCGCGACGTCGGCCTGACGAGCGATCACGAGCTCGATCGAACCGTCGCCGACACGCACGATCGCCCCGCTTGCCGAATCGCTGACGTACACCCGACCTAATGCGTCGACAGTCAGCCCATCGATCGCGGAAAAGGCAATATCCCGCGCTGCGGTGCCATCGGTAACCCACGAACCGCCCGCGCTTCTTAACGCCACGGTGCCGCCGCCAGCGACTGTCGACAACGTGCCGTCGACCGAAACCTGCCGGATTGCCAACGCCGTCGCATCGGCGAAAACCAGGTTGCCACTTGGATCGATCGCCAGTCCGCTCACCACACCGATCGCCACCGTGTCGGCTGGTTGTCCATCTCCCGCGGGCGCACCGGGCTCGGCGGCGACACCCGACCCAGCAATCAAACTCAACGCTCCGTCGGTGGCGCGGCGGATGATGCGATGCGTGTCGTTGTCTGCCAGATAGAGATTACCGAGACCGTCGAGCGCCAGCGGGCCCGGTGTTGCACCGAATCCGGCAGTCGCACCGTCGAGCAACAGCGTCGACACTCCATCGCGAATCGATGAGACACCGGTCGTCGTTGACAGCAACACGCTGCCATCGGGCGTGACGACCATGCCGCCCGGATTGCCCCGCGTCGGGTCGGCCGGTGCGACCGACGTGACTTCGCCGTTGGCGGAACGCAGGATCGATCCGTCCGCTCCAGCGACGTACACGCCGCCTTGTTGATCGACAGCGAGGGCTCGAACGTCAGCAATCGGTGTCTCACCGAGCGACACCGCAGTCACAACGTTGTCGACTCCGCGTCCAGTCGGGGCGATCGTGTCCACCACGGTGGCGACCGGCAGCGTTGCAACATCGACCGTCTCGCCGTCAACGGTGGTATCCGAGGCGGACGCGACCACAGCCGCCGGAACTGTCGTCGTCACATCCGCCGATGATTGCTTTTCCGGGTCGCCTCCTCCAAGGGTCAGCGCTGCGACGACGGCAGCGACGCCAATCCCACCGCCGACTGCGCCGTAGACCAACCCTTTACTGCGACCCTTTCGGGGCGTCGATGGCGGTGTAGCTGCAGGAAACGGCACCGTGCGGGCCGGCGCTTTCCATTCCGGCCCGGCGGTCGCGGCCACTGGCACCGAGTCGGCGGCTCGAACGGACGCGGCACCAGCCAGTGATGCCCCGACGGCGATCGCCAGCTTGGGATGGGCGTCGAGTGCCACCGGGCGGCCGGTCGCTGATCGCAACATTTCGGCCACTACGGGCATCCGCGAACTCCCGCCAACGAGGAGGATCCGGGACACCTGATCCATGCCGACGTTGGCTGACGCGACTGTCCGCTCAAGCGCCCGAACCGTTTCACCAACCCTCGGTCGGACCATCGATTCGAACTCGTCACGGGTCAATCGAACCTCGGTCTGCACCCCGGGAAGCAGGACGGGAATCGTCGTATCGCTATCGGTCGATAACGCCTCTTTTGCTCGTCGACATTCGGTACGCAGTCGCGCTTGACCCGGCCGCGTTTGCGGGTCGTTGCGATCGGCACCAGAGACAAGTCCACCCAACGTCGAGTCGACATGTGCCATCACAGCCTGGTCGAAATCGATCCCGCCGAGACGTTCCATTCCTTCGGGGACACCAATCAGTTCGAAACGATCCTCGGTTCGACGCACCAACGCTGCGTCGAACGTGCCACCCCCGAAGTCGTACACGGCAACAATCTCGCCAGGTTCAATCCGGGCCTGACGTGAGTAGGTAATCGCCGCCGCCTCCGGCTCGGTCAGCAGGACGACCTGATCGCGGGCGAGTCCAGCCAACTCGGCAGCTTCGTTCAACAACCCGGTCTTGTAGTCGGAATAGTTCGCCGGGTGAGTCAGCACGACAATCGTCGGTGCTTCACCCTCCTGTTCGGTCGCCCGCCGAACGATGTCACGAAGCAGGTGTGCCATCAGCGACTGCACGGAGTGCGGTGCATCACCGATCACGATCGGGACCGGATCGCCGAGGCGGCGCTTGAACTCACGCGCCGCCCTCGTTGGTTCCGCGGATGCTCGTCGCTCGGCAGCATCACCAACGAGCACTTCACCATCTTCACGAATCAGCACGACGGACGGTACCTGTGCGGAGTCGGTGCCGAGTGGCAGCGGCTCTGCGGTTGCTCCCCGAGCGACAGCAGCGGCGGTGTAGGTAGTGCCGAGATCGACACCCAGTGCGTATGCGCTCATGCTGAGCGATTCATCAGGATCGGCCCCGGGTTGCCATCGACGTTGACGGTCATCGAGTCGCCCTCACACACGAAGGTTCCTGTCCCGCTGAACGCCGATTGCGTTTCGGTCTGCGGAGAAATCGGCAGGTTCACACCTCCCGCGCTGGCCGTCATCGTCACCACGGTGTTGACGTTGGAGTCGATAAAGGTGAACGACCCGTCATCCGAGAACGTTCCCGCAGACTTGTCGTCACCGGTGATCGACATCGTGATCGTGACATCCTCGGCGCTGGCGGTGAAACCCCAGTCCGAGTACGTACTGGTCCACACGCCGTCCGCTCCGACGTCGACCACCACGGTTCCGTTGACCCCGACGAGAACGGCGCCGACTCCCTCGGCGGCGGCGGCGGCGAGCCACATGGCGGCGAACGAGTCGTTGACCATCGTCCAACTCCCCGCTGTGCAGGCAATCCCCGAAATCGGCCCGGCGAGGGTCGTGGGTGCTACCTCCGTGGTTGTTGACGCTTCTGTCGTCGAAAGTGTTTCGTCGCCGGTGCTGTCTGGCTCTGGTCGTGATGATGACGATGATTCGGCGGTCTCAAACGACGAGTCCTCGATGAACAGCGTGGTTTCGGTTGCCGCCGGAGCGGCCTCGTCGTCGCCACCGTTCGCAGCGAGCACCCCGACTCCGACCACCAGACCAACAGCGGCGATCGACCCGGCAATGATCGGAATCCGTTGCGACCGTTTGGCAAGGGTCTTCGTCGCCTTTGTCAGCGTCTCTGTCAGCGGTGTTCCGGTCGGGCCGGCTGGCGTCGAGATCGGTGTTCCGGTCGGGCCGGCTGACGTCGAGATCGGTGTTCCGGTCGGGCCGGCTGGCGTCGAGATCGGTGTTCCGGTCGGGCCGACTGGCGTCGAGATCGGTGTTCCGGTCGGGGCGGCGGGCGTGGTCAACGGCCCCCCCCTAGGGCCCCCCGTCGGCATCGTCAGCGGCGACCCCCGTTGTCCGAGCCCCGCCACGCCCCCCGC
>JANOTN010000090.1:0-3188 GCA_031416375.1 Ilumatobacteraceae bacterium | reverse complement strand
GCGCGACGTTCGCTGGCGGGTGCGCCGGAAGATCGCCAGGAGCGGTTCAAGAGATACATCCACATACACACCGTTCGCGATCTCTCGCAGTTGACGTCGGGTGACGAGATGCCCGACGCGATCCGTGACTATTTGACATGTGACGGGATGATTCAGCCGGTATGGGAACGCGACAACATCCCGTTCGGAGTCGGCCGTGCGCAAAGGATGATCTCCGAGCGGACCCGCCGGATCGTAGAGCATCGTGATCAGGGCTGTCGTGTTCCCGGCTGCGGTGCCAAGCACGTCGTGATGCATCACATCATCCACTGGACTGCAGGTGGCCTGACCGAGACCTGGAATCTGATCAGTTTGTGTCCGCAGCATCACCGGTTGCACCACAAGGGCTTACTGAGGATCGACGGCAACGCCGATATTCCTGGAAGAATGACCTTCGCGGACGCCCGCGGCAGTCCGCTCGTCGAGCATCCGAACCCGGTCTCGCCGAACGGCCCGCCACCCGAACCGGCGGCGAGGTACGAGCACCCCACCGGCGAACGTCTACAACCGAGATGGATCGACTGGTCCCACCCCAACGCGCGGAAACGAAGAAGAGAACAATCCGACCTGCGCCCACACCACGACCCGAACCAATCCTAGCCGATCGCCCGATCCGGCGGTGCTCAGCAGAATCTGACCCTCTAGCGGTCCTCTGCCGTCTGCCCACTGATCGCTGACTGCCGGGGTGATCGGTGCTGTCGGCTCAGATGATCTCTATGTCGCATCGGGCACCTGGGGCGTTGGCGAGCCGAATGTCGGCGGTGAGGAGTGCGCAATCGAGCGCCTCAGCGAGCGCCACATAACAGGCGTCGTAGGTCGTCATGTTGTTTCGAAGCGCCCACGCGCGACGTAGCAACGCACCGGTCGGGTAGACGGTTAGTGGGAGTTCGAGCAGGTTCTCGATGGCACGGTTTGCTTGGATTGTCGTCAGCGTGCCGACACCTGTCTGGCGTCTGATAACCGACATGACCTCGATCCTGAGTAGGTCCGGACCGGCGATTGCTTCTCCCCGAAGTCGAGTGCGGAACGTGTCGCCGTCGGGTCCGGCGTCGGCAACGAACGGAGCGATGACCGACGGGTCAGCGACGATCACGTTCGGCGTCGATCGCAGCGATGGCGTCTCGTCGTGGGAGCCGTCCCTTGGGGCTCAGTTCGATTCGGTGGATCATTTCGTCGAGTGTCGGGGTCGCAGCGATGGTGGCCAGTTGTGCCGCGAGGTACTGCTGGAGGGATTGTCCGGCGTGTTCGGCTCGTCGAACGAGCGCTTCGTGGACCACATCGGGGACGTCTCGGACCTGAACATTCGGCATGCATGCATTATACATGCACGATGGCGGCCGACACAAGGCCAGAACGTCGGGCCGAGCGTCCCACCACGACCCGAACCAGCGTCAGCCGACGATTTTGCGGTCTCGTAAGTCGGCGATTGTTGCTTCATCCTTGCCCAGCTCGGTGAGGATCGCGTCGGTGTGCGCTCCGAGCAGGACTCCGGGTTTGGCTTGAGTTGTCGACCTGGAGAATCTGACCAACGCGGCCATTCTGGGGTGGTCGCCGAAGACGGGGTGTTCTACATCGGCTAGGTAGTTCGAGGCGCGACCGAATTCCTCGCTCCACAGGGCGGTTTCGATCGTGGTAGTGGTGACCGCCACGCAGGCGACGTCGGCTGCTGTCAGGTCTCGCTCCCAATCGTCTTTGCCTCGTGTGACGAACACCGCGGCGAGTGCAGCGGCCAGGGCGGCGCTATCGGCGCGATCAAAGTCTGAGAGGTCGACATACGGGGCCAGCGCTCCGATCAGCCGATGCCATTCCTTGGTGGATGGAGCAGCGAGGAAGATCCAGCCGTCGGCCGCGTCGTAGGTGCGATAGAGGGCGTGGAGGCCGCGCATCTCGAGGTCGGGCCTTGGTTCGCCGGGGCTGCCGGCATAGTCGACCGTCTGGGCCGACATGGCGTGGGCGTTGGTGTTGACCATCGTGGTCGTCATCTCCTGACCACCTGCTCCACGTGCCCTGGCCAGCAGTCCGAGCAGCATCGCCGTGGCGACTCCAAGGGCGGCGAAACCGTCAGCTTGGGCGTTGGTGATCACGGCACCAACGGTCAGCAGGAATGAGCCGTGGCGGATCTCATCGATCGTCATGTCGGCCCGTTCCGCGACCAGGTCACCGACATTGCCGCGGGCAACACCGGCGGCAGCACCGATGCTCGGGGCGTAGGCCGGACGATGACCATTCGGCCCACCCGTTCCGTACCCGGTTGCATTGAGGTACACGAGGTCTGGGTTGATCGCCTTGAGCGTCTCGTAGCCAATCCCGATTCGTTCGGCGACTCCAGCACGGAAACCCTGCATCACCAGATCGGCAGACTTGACCAACTCGTGCACGATCGCCAAACCCTCTGGTGTTCCCAGATCGACCGAGATGCACTCCTTCCCGGCCATCACCTTGGCACCACCAGTTTCTGGAAACGGGACAATCGTGCGGATCGGATCGCCCTCCAACGACTCGACCTTGATCACGCGAGCACCGAGGTCGGTCAGCAGGGTGGTGCCATGCGGCGCGGCGTACTGCACAGCGAACTCAAGCACGGTGATGCCCTCGAGCGGCATTCCCGTCGGCGCCAACCCCGGTGACGAAACTGGATCGGTAGCGGCGACGACGTTGTCGAGCAACGCTTGATCAGCCCCTAAGACTGGCGCTGACCGCGAGACATTTGCAGGCGTATTCGTCATCATTGCCACCGGGCCTGGCTGACGAACCGGACCACGCTCGGTGTCGGTCAACGTGATCGTCGTGCCGTCGTGCAGCATCTGCGGGTGATCAAGCACTCCGGTGCCTGCCCGGAACTCCTCGGCGAACACGTCGGGATTTGTCTCGAAGATGTGCTCCCATTCAGCCAGTGTCTTGCTGTTGGCGACCTCCAACATCTTGGTCCAGAAGGCCCTTCGTTTTTCGGGCTCCTCGAACAGCGGGAGTCCTTTCCACTCCGGGTCGGTGAACATCCAGGCCAGTTCGAGCTCGGTCATGAGGGCTTGAAACAGACGCGGGGCGACTTGGGCGAACTGCAGCCAATGGCCGTCCTTCGTGAGGGCGATCATCAAGAAGTAGGCGAACGGTGAGGTCGGGATCTCGTTCTCATCGAAGCTGTTAATCCG
>JANOTN010000089.1:0-8583 GCA_031416375.1 Ilumatobacteraceae bacterium | reverse complement strand
CGGAGCGACAGCGGCCAAGACGATGGTCGTCGACCTGGCGGCGATCCCCGACCCCGACCTGATCTCGTTGCCGGTTATCCACGACGGCGATGTCGGCCTCGGCGATCCCTTCAGGGTCGCATGCGAGTCGATCGAAGCAGTGCACGTGATCTCCCATGCCAGGTTGTTGCTGGCCTGCGACAACAACTTTCCCAACACCGGTCGCAACCCGGCACTGGCCGACGACAGCGAGCTGATCGTCGTCAAGGCTCCAGGCCTGTGACCGTCACGGATGGCCGGCGTGAATCGGGGTGGTGCAGCCAGTTCCGTATCTGGCTGCACCACGAGAGACGTTCGCAACCGCGTTCGAGGGTTCGGCGTCGCAGGCACGACGCACGACCGCCTCGATCATTCGTGCGGATTGCAACCCAATGGCGTTCACATGCAGGTGTCTGGAGCCCGTGTCTCACGATCACGCTGTTGGTGCTGGTGATCGCAGCGGCCGGACTTCGCGGTGCGGACTATCCTGCGCACTTCCTCCGGGCACTCCTGTGGGAGCGTTCGGGGGCGTCGACGTGGAACAACTACTGGTATGGCGGTCACCCGACACCGTCCTACAGCATCCTGAGCCCGCCCCTGACGGCACTCATCGGACCATTCGGCGTCACTGCGATCGGATCGATCGCAGGCACGTACTGGTTCTCACGTCTGACCGGGGCGCTGCTTGCTACGCCGTCGACCACCCTCGCCAACCACGTCTTCGCAGTCGTGGTGGGCGTCAACGTGGTCGTCGGCCGGGCACCGTTCGCGTTCGGAATCGCGCTCGGTCTCGGAGCGCTCTGGGCCTGGCATAGAGGATCGATCCGGGTCGCAGTTGTCGCCTCCGTCCTGACGCCGCTCGCCAGCCCCGTTGCGGCGGCATTCCTCGCGATCGCGGCGACCGCCGCAGCGCTCGACCATCTGCGCCGCCGGTCGTGCGAGCCCGATCGCACAAGGGCCTTACAGGGGATCGTGATCACAGTCGGCGCGACTGCTCCGATCGCCGTGATGACGGTGCTGTTCCGTGCGCCCGGACGATTCCCGTTCCGGGGAGACCACTTCGTCGCCTCGGTCGTGGCGTTCATGCTGGTGGCCGTGGTCGTCCGACTGCCCGTCATACGAATCGCCGCTGCGCTCGCTTTCGTGGCATCCGTCGTGGTGTTCCTCGTCCCGAACCCGCTCGGCGGCAACTTCGTGCGACTCGCCCAGATCGCCGTCGTTCCACTCGGCGTGACCGCCGCCCGCTCGGTCTGCCGGGCGCTGATCACCCCGTTCACTCTGCTCCTGGTCGCCGGCATCGGGTGGAGTGTCCAGCCGGGCATCACCGCCGCGCTCGACTGGGCGGGTGACGAGTCGATCGACGGCAGCTTCCACCAACCCCTGATCGACCAAGTGCTGACACGTAACCACGACGGCCGGCCCGTCGGCCGGCTCGAGATCCCGTTCACCGAGAATCACTGGGAGAGCTTCTTCGTGGCATCGGAGGTTCCCTTCGCCCGTGGCTGGGAACGACAGGTCGACCTCGACCGAAACGAAGAGCTGTACGACGGAGGCCTGACGGTCGCCGACTACCACGAATGGCTGCTCGACAACGCCGTGCGTTGGATCGCCCTTCCAGATGTCGTTCTCGACGAGGGAGGGCGAGCCGAGGAGCAGCTCATCAACCGCCACGAGTCGATGCTCGACATCACGTGGCTCCGACTCGTGTGGCGCAACGAGAACTGGCGACTCTACGAAGTCGTCGACTACCAACCCATCGTCGATCTCCCGGCCGAACTCGTCGAACAACGCACGGACTCGCTCGTGGTGCGCAGCGATCGGCCGGCGACCGTGACGATCCGCTACCGATACACGGAACACCTGACCATCACTGGAGCAGCGTGCATCGAGGCGAGCGACGAGGGCTGGATCACCGCTCACCTTCCCGCGGCCGACGAGTTTGAACTGCGTGTCGACCTGGTTGCCACGTCGGGCCACGTCGCTGTCGACCCTTGCGGTGTGAGATGAGACCAGCGCGCGAGAACCGATCGGAGGCCGACGACGAGGAAGAACTCGCAACTGGGTTTCCAGACCGGCCCTGGCGAAGGGTCGTGCTACCACCTCAACGAGCCGAGGTCGCACTCGCCGACGTCAACGCGTGCTGGTGCTCGGCGGACTGATCGTGTTCGAGTCGCCGGCGGGCTGTGCTCGATCTGGGCGGACCGGGCCGGGAGTGGCGACCTCGTCGCGATCGTGTCGTCGGTCGTGGCGATCACGCTCACCGTCGGTCTGCTGTGGGACGCAGCTGAAGGATCAGCGGGTCGAGGCGTCAGCGGGTCGCCATGAGAATCGCCGGAGCGGCAAAACGCGACAACGCCACCACCATCGTCGGTGTCGGAGCGGTCTGTGTTGCCTCGCAAGATCACTTGATCGCGTCTCGTCCACGCATCGTGCCCGATGAATCGTGTCATGTCCACCGCCAAGAGTTCTGCGTGCTTTGTCAGTGCGCGATGAGGTAGTCCGCAGAGGGTCGCCTCGAACGGCTTGCGCTTGCGATCCTGTGTGGTCCTCATCCCGGGATACTCCACTCGTGATCGATTCGGTTCACTCGCTTTGCCGTCGGGATTCGTAGTACCGGTCGAGGTGTTCGAGGTCCTTCGCTCGGCCGGATGCTTGCTTGAGCGATTCCCAAGTCGCAATGGTGATCACCATCACGGGCTCGTCCTCGATCGTGCGACGACTGGCCCCTTTGGCCAGGTCGGCGTAGCCTCGCGGGGCGCCGTCCGGGTTGAACACGATGTCGATCAGCCCGTACAGGGTCATCAGGTGAAGCGTGTCGTACTGCGCCCAGTTCTCGACTGGTGTCCGTGGGAACCAGGTGCCGGCTTCGTCGGCTGTGAGGAGGCCGGCTTCGAACTCGTCGAACGCTCGAGCGAGTCGTTCGAGGTTCTTGTGGTCTCTGGCGGGAGTGACGTCGATGTCGCACCGGGAGATCGTGGATTTGGGCGGCGATGCCGCCGATGATCACGTAGCGAACGCGATGGCGATTGAGGACGCGGGCGATTGCTGCGGGGTTGAGCTCAGGCATTGATCCGATGTCGCGCGACTCTGATCTGCTCGCGTGCACGTTGGCTGGCGAGCTGTTCGGCGGGAAGCAGCGTCTCGGCCATCGCGAGTGCTGACGTGTGGGAGTCGGGTGGGGCAAGTCGCATGCGGACCTCGAACCCGGCGGCACCGAGGATTCGGCACAACGTGTCGACGGAAGGGGAGCGGCGTCCCGACTCGTAGGCAGACATGGCAGCCTGGCTGGTGCCGGCACGCTCGGCAAGCACCTGCTGGGTGAACCCGGCTTGGCGGCGGGCCATTCGGATCAGATGACGGGAGTACATCTCGGAAGCCACGAACCCAGTATACCGGTACCGGTGTGACCGTGATGTCTGCGGGGACGCCTCCGACATGGTCGGCTTCCCCGTGTGCCGCCCGATCAACTCGTCGGTGTTGCCCCGCTGATGATCGGTGTCAAACTGGTCTGCCCGATGCTGTAGTGAGCGGTCCGGGAGGCTTCGTCGGTGATCGTGATGTTCTCGGCAATCGCGATGAGTTACCCGATGGTGAGGGTCTTGCTGGAGATATAGCGGGTCTCGTCGGTGCTGAGCGCGAGGAGGTCGAGCGTCGCGTCGTCGGCCCACTGCAGGTCCTCGAGCACGACGATCGTCGGGGCTGACGAATCGTCGAGGAGGTCGAGGAAGGCGTCGAATGCGGCCGACTGGTCGCCGACGTCGATCGCCGCCCGCAGGTTGCCGCCGACGCCGCGGGCGATGTCACTGAGCGGGCCGAGTGGTCGCGGTGCGAACAGGTCGTCGCAGCGTCCGGAGAGCACGCGCCACCCCGGCCCGGTGTCACGACAGAACGCCTCGACGAGAGCTGATTTGCCGGCACCCGCCTCGCCACTGACGAGCGCCAGTTGCCCCGAAGCACGCGCCGTGTCCAAAAGGTGTCCGAGCACCGCCAAGTGCTCCACTCGCTCGAGCAGTCTCACCACCGCACAGAGTACTCGTAGTACGGACGACTGAACAGGGTGGGAATGATGAATTGATGGTCATGAACCGACACACGCATCGCCGCCCGCGCCGAGAGTCGAGCAGCGCACGTGGTCGTCGGATGAGGTCCAACAGTTCTTCGGGGCGCTGGCGGGGGAGCGGTTGTCGATGGCCTTCGTTCTGTTGGCGAACACCGGCATGCGTCGCGGCGAGGTGCTCGGCCTTCGATGGGAAGACACCGACTTCGCAGGCGGCGCGTTGTTTATCGTCCAAGACACTGACGACTGTGCGAGGGGAGATGCACATCGGTCCACCGAAGACCGGCAAGCGCCGAGTCGTCGCACCGGGTTACTTGGTGGGGGGCCGCCAGGAACCGATCCGGCGGTCGTCAGCGAACGTCTCGGTCACTCAACATTGGCCGTCACCCACTACCGATATCGAGGCCGTGCCCGTCGCCGCCGGTTCTGCAACGATGGGTCGATGACAACTCAGTTGAGCGCCGCTGCACCCGAGCTCGACGAGCTCATCATCACAATCGTCGTCGACAACGCGACCGACACACTCTCGAGCATCGATCCCGGCATTCCGCAGCGGCCCGAGATGGCGTATCTGCTCGGGGGCATCCCGCCGAGCGGCCAGCACGACGGGCACGACTGCGTCGTCGGCTTCGACCATCTCTGCGTGGCGTGTCATGGCTTCTCGGCGCTCGCCACGGCCCGACGGGCGGACCGCACGGCAACGGTGCTGTTCGATGTCGGCCCCTACGGTGATGTCTGGCTGGCAAACGCCGAGCGGCTGGCGATCGACCTGTCCAGCATCGATGTGCTGTTCTTGTCGCACTGGCACTGGGACCACTCCGGCGGCATCACCACCGTGGTCGCCGCGATCGCAGCGGCGCGCCGCAGTGCCGGTCGTGCGCCGCTCGTTGTTGACGTCCACCCTGACCGGCCCGACCAGCGCGGGATCCTCACACCGTTCAACATCTTCGCGATGCTGCCGCCGGAGCCAACCATTGACGCGATCGAAGCTGCCGGCGGTCGAGTCGTCGCCCACGCCGAGTTACACGAGGTTGACGATCTCTTTGTCTCCAGCGGCGACATCCCGCGCCTGACCAGCTACGAGACCGGCCTGCCAGGACACCACAGCTGGCGCGGCGATCAGGTAACCCTCGATCCCGGTATCCACGACGAGCGCTTCCTCGCTGCCAACGTTCGGGGCCGGGGAACCACGGTGCTCACCGCGTGTTCGCACGCCGGCGTGGTCAACGTCGGCCTCGAGGCGCGGCGGCTTCTTCCGGATCAACCGGTCGACCTCCTGCTCGGCGGCTACCACCTGGCGGGCGCAGCCGTCGAGGACCGCATCGCTCCGACCGTGCGCGACCTCAAAGAACTCGTCGTCCCTCGGATCGTTGCACCAGGGCACTGCACCGGCTGGCGAGCCGCCGCCGCACTCGTGAACGCATTCAGTCCGACCGGCTGCGCTCCGAGCGTCGTCGGCACCCGCTACTTGCTCAACGCCTCCTAGATCGGCGACGAGAGATCTGGCCTCGACAGCATGTGCGCGGCCGTGCGACGCTGGGGATCACCTGCTGTGGAGGATGGGCGCGTCTCGGTCGGCTACATGGCACGCCTGACGCGCCGTTGCCGAGCGGGTATCGTTGGGATCGGTCTTGTCGATCTTGCCGCGCTCTAGCAGCCGCACCCGCGCCGACAACTTCGGTGGGACATCGGCCACGTGTTAACCGACCGCGACGAACTGCTGAGCGAGCATCGCACCCATCCCGGTCGCTCTCTCGACAGCCCGTGTACGCGGCTCGAAGCAGACCGCCCACTCGAGCAGAACGCGTTGAGCGTCGTACGCCCACTCGGATCCGGAGCTGAGGCAACAACCCATATCTGCCTGATTATATGTCGATCTGGGTGGTTGTGTGATGTATGACGAAGTGTCATACATGTCGGATGGGGAAGGCAATCTCAGTTCGACTCGATGATGACGCGGAGCGGGCTCTTCGGGTGCTCGAGGCTTCGGGGATGACGCTGTCTGAAGCGATCCGGTCCTCGTTGCTCGCCTCAGCGGAACGGTTGAATCGACGCCGTCTACTCGTGGTAGAAGCAGCTGCGATCGAAGCCGACGACGAGGACCGCGCTGAGATGCTTTCGGTCGCATCACTGATGGAGTCGATGCGTGCGGCGCGGTGAGGTGTACAGATTTCGCGTACCGAAGGGCATCGGACATGAGCAGGCCGGCGAGCGGTGCGCGGTCGTGGTGCAAGCCGATGAACTCTTGCCGCGGTCGGTCGTGATCGTGGCACCAACATCGCGCAGCGCCCGTCCAGCTTCGTTCCGACCCGAGATCGAAGTTGGTGGCACTGTCACACGGGTCCTCGTCGAGCAGCTCGGAGCGGTCGACGTCCAGCGTTTGGGCAAGCGGGTCGGTCGCGTCACAGTCGAGGAGATCTGGGCCCTCGACGACGCTCTCGCCACGGTTCTGGGCTTGAACTGACCCCCTCCATATCTGCCGATACGCGCCACCGCTGCGGATAGCGCAGGGACACCTATCGAACGATTCATGCATCCTTGCGTGCCGTCGTCGTCAGGGATGCTCCGGAGCCGCTCACACGAGGTCGCAGCAAGTAGCTGAACATGCTAACAGATATGTAGACTATTCGCATGAGCACGACGATTAGGGTGAGCGAGGAGACGCGTGGCCGTTTCGCGCGGATGGCTGACGAGACTGGGCGGCCGATGACCCACCTCGTTGATGAGGCTGCCGATGCGCTTGAGCGTCGGCTTTTCTTTGACCAGATCGCGGGTCGCTACTCCGAACTTCGCGCCGATCCAAAATCGTGGAGCGGGGTCGAGGCAGAGCGAGTCATCGAGAGTGGCGCGCTGGCTGACCGTTCGGTATGACCACTCCATATCGCGGTGAGGTGTGGCTCGTTGACTTCGGCGAACCGATGGGTCGGGAGCAGGCAGGTCGTCGTCCCGCAGTTGTCGTCTCGGCCGACCCACTGAGTCAAAGTGGCGCGGGTGTTGTGATCGTGATTCCGTGCACAACGACTCGGCGTGGCCTGCGATCCCACGTTGAACTCGACCCGGTGTCGTCAGGCCTCGATGAGACCAGCTACGCGAAATGTGAAGACGTCAAGTCGGTCTCCGAGGATCGATTTGTGATGCGTCTTGGAACCGCACCAACCGATGCGATGTTTGCGATCGGAAGAGCGTTGCTGTTCCTGCTCGACCTGTAACGGTGGTCAGGTCGAGTTCTCACCTGCGTCGTCTCGACGACGTTCGCCCGGATCGTCGCTGGCACGTTCGCGTCTGGCCCCGGGAACGGTAAGTGGAGAATCTGAGAACCCGGCGACGAGCCGACCGACACCCCACCTTGCGAGTTCGGACTCCAGGGTGGTGTCCTCGAAGGAGTCGCCGTACTTCTTGTGCACCAGCGGCCCGCCGATCGTCGCCAACTGTTGAGCCGGTGGTCGCTTGCGATATCGGTCGACGAAGAGGTCCTTGGGCCCTATCCACCGCCGGCTGAATTCACGAGTCTCAGAGTGTGCGACTGGAGATCACGCGTCGAGCCGAGTTGGCGATTCGGGCGTTGGCATTGCTGGGGCAGTCGCCGGAGCGCGTGAAGGCGTCGGTTCTGGCCGAAGGCTTGGAGACCACGGTCTCGTTTGTGCCGCAGGTCCTCGGTCCGTTGGTGCGGGCGGGTTGGGTCCAATCCGATCCTGGGCCGACTGGGGGCTACCGCTGCCGGGTCTTGCTGACCGAGGTCAGTGTGTTGCAGGTGATCGAGGCTGTGGATGGGGCGACCGACATCGGGCGCTGTGTGGTTGCTGATCGGCCGTGCCAGGACGCTGATCCGTGTGTGTTGCACGTGGCGTGGGCTCAGGCGCGAACAGAACTGGTCGGGGTGTTGCAGTCGACGCCGATGTCGGGTGTCGAATCGGCTGTCTTGTGATGTCGGCGGCTCAGGCGGACCGTGCTGTGGGCGTGCGCCCTGGCTGGCGGGCGGTGGCCATGCCGAGCGAACACGGTGGCTGGGGCCTGACCCTCGAGCCGGTGTTGCTCGGTCTGGTCGTTGCATGGTCGGGTGCCGGTTTGGCGTTGGGGGTGGCGGCGTTCACCGCGTTCTTGGTGCGGACGCCGCTCAAGTTGGTGGCGGTCGACCTTCGTCGCAGGCGCTGGCTGGACCGATCTCGCCTGGCGCTTCGGATCGCGATGGTGGAGCTGATCGTGCTCGGGTCGACCGTGGCGCTGGCATTCGCGCTGGCGGGGTGGTCATGGCTGGCTCCAGTGGTTGTTGCCGGTCCACTGGTCGCGATCGAGTTGTCATTCGACGTTCGAAGCCGTGGCCGCCGATTGGTGCCAGAGCTGTGTGGAGCAGTCGGTATCACTGTGGCAGCGGCGTCGATCGTTCTGGCAGCGGGGCGCAGCAACGGGCTCGCCGCAGGTGTGTGGCTCGTGTTGGCCGCTCGCGCTGTCGGTGCGATCCCGTTCGTTCGGGTTCAGATCCTGCGCCTGCGCGGCCGTCACGGGCCGGT
>JANOTN010000088.1:0-7385 GCA_031416375.1 Ilumatobacteraceae bacterium | reverse complement strand
GGGCGAATCAACGCTGAGTTGGAACGACGCGGCGCTGACGCGATCGTGCATACCGGCGACGCTCGCGAGCCCGAAACGCTCGACGCTTTGTTCGAGGCCGCCGCCTCGCGGTGGGGTCGCCTAGACACCCTCGTCAACGTCGTCGGCGGGACGTTTCGGGCACCATTCACCGAACAGAGCCCGCGCGCCTGGGATGCGCTGATCCGCACCAACCTGACCCACGTGCTACATGCCACATCACGGGCGATCCCGGTGATCAAGGCAGGTGGGCGCGGCGGCAGCATCATCAACATCACTACCATCGAGGGTTACCGGGCGGCCCCAAACTTTGCCGTGTACTCGGCGGCCAAGGCAGCAGTCGCCCACTTCGCCCGCACGATGGCAGTCGAACTGGCACCCGATCGGATTCGGGTCAACAGTGTCGCCCCCGACATCACCCCGACGCCGAACATGATGGGGATCGGCGGAGGCGGACCGCGCACGATGCTCGACCCGCTCAACGTGCAGGTGTCGATCCCGATGGGCCGCGTTGGTGTCCCCAGCGACATCGCCAACGCCGTCGTGTTCTTGGCGTCCGGACTGTCGTCGTACATCACGGGCTCGACGCTGCACCCCGACGGCGGCACGATGGCATCATCTGGCTGGTTCAACTGGCCCGGCGATGGTTATGGCAACACGCTGCCGGCAAGCGTGCTCGACCTGATGCGTCCAGCGGGTGATGCGTGACCGGTGAACTGCGATTCGACGGACGCGTCGCTGTGATCACGGGGTCCGGCACCGGGATTGGTGCGTCGCACGCCCGTTTGTTGGCAGCCCGGGGAGCATCCGTTATCGTCAACGACCTCGATGGTGCCGCCGCCCGCGCCGTGGCCGACGAGATCTGCGCCGCAGGTGGTTCGACAGCGACTCACGTTTCCGACATTGCGACCGAATTGGGTGCGGCAAGTCTGATCGCTTCAGCACTCGATCGGTTCGGCCGGCTCGACATCGTGATCAACAACGCCGGGCTGCTGCGTTCGGCACCGTTCGATGACACGACCCCAGACCTGTGGGACCGCGTCGTCGGAGTCAACTTGCGGGGCACATTCCTTGTCACCCACGCCGCTTGGCCGCATCTGGCGGCGCAGGGATACGGCCGCGTCGTGTCAACTACATCCAACTCCGGCTTACTCGGCGTGGCGGGGTCGAGCGCCTACGCCGCCGCTAAGGCCGGGGTGTGGGGGTTGACCCGCAGCCTGGCACTCGAAGGTGCCGAACTTGGGATTCACGTCAACGCCGTCGCACCGATTGCCTTCACGGCGATGTCGATGCAATCGAAGATCGCCCCGAAGGCGTGGCAGAGCGGTGAGGGTGACGAGTGGTCTCGGCGGCTCAACACCGCCCAGGTATCACCGGTGGTGGCGTGGCTGGCACACGAGGACTGCGCGCTCACCGGCAGGGTGTTCAGCGCCGCTGGCGGTCGCGTGGCACGTTTGGCGATGCGAGTCACCGAAGGCTTCGACTTGGAACGCCTCACGATTGAGGAGGTCCGCAATCACGAGCCGGAACTACTCGCAGGCGATCACGGTTCCGAATACAGGGCGGCCTTCGAGGAGGGCCGCGACCTGCACCGCCGACTGCTCCACTGATTTGCTGGTCGAGTAGACTTGACACAACTGTCAGATGTCCAATGTGAGGTCCACGATGCAGTTCATGTTCCAATACCCAGATTTTCATGGTCTCGACGGCGACATGCTCGACGCCGGGCCCGTCGCCGAATTGGCGGTCACCGCAGAACGGACTGGCTGGAAAGGTTTCGCCTTCACCGAGCACCCTGCCCCGAGCGCCAAATGGCTGGCGACCGGTGGCCACCAAAGCCTCGACCCGATCGTGGCGCTCTCGCACGTCGCCGCCGTGACGACCGAGTTGAAACTCTTGACCTACCTCGCCGTGCTTCCGTACCGGAATCCGCAGTCGCTGGCAAAGTCGGCCGCCACACTCGACCGACTGTCGAACGGACGGTTCATCCTGGGCGTCGGCACTGGTTACTTGAAGGCTGAGTACTTCGCCCTCGGCGTCGACTTCGAGGAGCGCAACGAACTGTTCGACGAGGCGCTCGATGTGATGCCGATGCACTGGTCCGGTGAGCCGTTCGACTACGCCGGAAAACATTTCAGCGCCCGCGGGATTATCGGACGACCGCGCTCGCTCCAGCAGCCGATTCCGATCTGGATCGGCGGCAACGCCAAGCTCACGCTACGACGAGTCGCCGAACGCGCCCAGGGTTGGATGCCACTGACCGGGCCAGCCGGGATGTTCTCGACGGTTCGGTCACCAGAGGTCACGTCGATCGACGACATCGCTGAGAAGTTGGCGGCCCTCAAAGAACTTGCCGGCGATCGATTCGACCAGCTTGACATCACGATCGCCTATACCGACCGGTCCGTGTACGACCTGACGGCCGATGTGGAACGCCACCGTGAGGGATTGGAATCGATCCGTGAACTTGGCACCACCTGGGTGGTCGTCCCCGGCCCGTCGGGTCCCGCACCACAAGCCAGCGAGTTCTTACAGGGCTTCGCTGAAATGTATATCGCAGAATGACTGAACCGACTTCGACCTCATTTGATTCACCCGCTGGGTACGCCTCCGCGCTCGCAGCGTTCCTGGCGAGCGACCCACGGGCGGAGCCGTACATCGGGTACCGGGCGCCGAGTCTGGAACACAGTGCGCAGCATCTCGCCGGGCTGCAGGCGCTGCTGTTCGACTCGGGGTGGTCACGTCTCGGTTGGCCGCAGACAGCCGGCGGGCTTGGCGGCGACCCACGTTTCCGCGCCGCAATGTTCCAGACCTTGTGGGACCTTGACATCTCGATTCCCGAGCCGTTCACCACGCTCGAAATTCTCGTCCCTGTTCTGTTGGTGTTCGCCCCGCAGCTTGCCGACGAGTTACTCCCGGGCCTACTCCGCGGCGACGACACCTGGGCGCAGGCCTTCTCGGAACCGGATGCAGGCAGCGACCTGGCCGCATTGCGAACCCGGCTGGAACCGGACGGCGAGGGATTCCGGTTGTATGGCCAAAAGGTCTGGTCGACGTTCGGCCACCTGTCCCGCAAATCCGTCTTGCTGGCCAGGTCCGGCGGGCCCGGTCACAAGGGTCTCACGATGGTGTTAGTCGACCTTGATCAAGCCGGTGTCGACGTTCGTCCGATCCGCGCCGAAGACGGCGAAAACCACTTCTCCGAGATCTTCCTCGACGGTGCCTACGTGCCGAACGAGCGAGTGATCGGTGAACTCGGCCAGGGCTGGGCGGTGGCGATGTACATGCTCCAGTGGGAGCGCGGTGCCTGGGGCTGGCTGCAGCAAGGTCGGTTCCATAAACGACTCGAACAGACACTCGCGATCACGCCGGTCAACCCGGTTCACGCCACGTCGATCGGTCACGCTTACACGTTGATGTCGGCCTTGCGGCTTCATACTCGCGACACCGTCAACCGGTTGGCCCGCGAGGAAACACTCGGTCCAGAAGTATCGATCGACAAGCTGCTCCTGATCGACGCCGAAACCTCGACGTGGAACACGATTCGAGAACACGTCGGGCCGCGCTTCGAGTTCGACGAGGAGTTGGACTGGCTGCGGGGTGAGTATCTGTTCAGTCGGGCGGCGCCGATCTACGGCGGATCGCAGGAGATTCAACGAACGCTGGTGGCGCAACGCGTGCTCGGAATGCCGAAGGGGTGACGGCCGTGACTGCACTCGACAACGACATGCTCGACATGCTGCGCACCAGCCTTCGCCACGTCCTCACGGAGGCCAGCGATCAACCGTTGGCGGCGCGGCTTGACGACTTGGGTTGGGCTGACGTCGTGGCCGGCGACCCTGCAACGGCGCTGCGAACGCTGTTCGAGATCAAGGGAGAAACGGCGTCAGCGGCAGACGCCCTAGGACCGGAACTGACGCGCGTTCTGGTTGCGGCGACGGGTGACGATTCACTGACTGGGGCGATCGTTGGGCTGGCGTCACCATTCGGCGACAGTGCCGTCGATGATCGCCGATTGAGCATCGACGTGATCACGTTGTCACCCATAGGGGACCGGCTCGTTGTCGTTCCGGTCGGTTCGCGTCTGGCGATCTGCTCGTCGCAGTTACTCGTCGCCGAACGGCTTACCGGAACCGACGAAACACTGGGTGGCAGTCGGCTCACGGGTTTAGTCACCACGGATCAGGTTCGTTGGATCGACGGCGATGCTCACGATCAGATCGTCACCCGCGGCCGCTGGCTCGTGGCCTGCGAGCTGATCGGAATCGGTCGTCATGTGACTGCCTCGGCGGTTGCGTACACCGGTGAACGAGTGCAGTACGGCAAACCGATCGGTATCTTCCAAGCACTCCAGCACCGCCTCGCCAGCGCCCACGCGATGGTCGTCGGCGCCGGTCACTTGGCCGCCGAGGCGAGCACTGACGGAGACGTGTGGACGGCATTAGTCGCCAAATGTATTGCAGGCCAAGCAGCCGAGTTTGCCTGCACTCAGGCACAGCAGTGTTACGGCGCTATCGGGTTCACGTGGGAACACGAGTTCCACCGTTACCTCCGGCGCGCCTACGTGCTCGACGGTCTGTTCGGAAGCTGGCGAACTTTGGAACACGAAATCGGGATGCGCCTCCAATCGACCGGGGTCGTGCCCCACATCGGGACCCTGTAGACCGAGATGGATCTATCCTTCCCACCTGAGGCCGAGGCGTTCCGCGCCGAAGTTCGCACCTTTCTCGCCGCCAATCTGCCGGCGGATTGGCGAGGACTCGGTGCGCTCGAACGCTCCGACGCCGAGCTCTTCGTGGCCACGTGGCGGCGCACGCTTGCCGACAACGGTTTGATCGGGATCACGTGGCCGAAAGAGTACGGCGGCGGCGGACGCGGCAAACTCGAACAAGTCGTGCTCGCCGAGGAGTTCGCCAAAGCGGGTGTTCCGATCTATCGGGTCGCCGACACCACCAGCGTCAAGATGCTCGGCAACACGCTGGTGCGATGGGGCACCGAGGAACAGAAACGTAAGTACCTGCCGGGGATCATCTCTGGCGAGGCCACGTGGGTGCAGGGTTACAGCGAACCCGAGTCGGGCTCGGATCTCGCCAGTATCCATCTCCGCGCCGTTCGTGATGGCGACGAGTGGGTACTCAATGGACAGAAGATCTGGACGTCGCGCGGGATCGACGGCACCGGTATCTTCCTGCTCGCTCGTACCGACCTTGACGCTCCTCAGCACCGCGGCATCACGTTCCTATTATGCGAGTTTCCGAACCCCGGTGTCGAGGTGCGGCCGATTCGCACGCTGACCGGTGACGACGAGTTTTGCGAAGTGTTCTTCACTGACGCCCGAATCCCGGTCGAGAACGTGATCGGTGAGATCAACGAAGGCTGGAAGGTCGCCAACAGTTTGCTCGGGCTCGAACGGGGCGAGGAGGCGGCGACCAACCCGATCTTCTTCCGCGCCGAACTCGACCGACTCATCACGCTTGCTCGCGAGACCGGCAAGATCGACGACCCGGTCGTCCGCGACCGGCTGGCGTGGTGCCACATGAAGGTCGAGACGATGCGGTTCCTCGGGTACCGGATCCTGACCCAGTTCCTGCGTGATGGTCAGTTCGGACCGGAGGCATCGATATCGAAGCTGTACTGGAGCGAGTATCACCACCATGCCTCGAACCTGGCAATGTCATTGCTCGGTGCACATGCAATGGTGCGCGAGGGCCGCAAGCCATTCAAACACTTCCGCACCGACGAGCCGGGCGCTCCGAATACCACCAACTCGTGGATCGACGTCAACTTGATGAACGCCCGTGCCGGCACGGTCTACGCCGGCACCTCAGAAATCCAACGCAACATTCTCGGTGAGGCGATTCTCGGCCTCCCCAAAGAACCCCGACAACAGAAAGGTTGATGGCCGATGAGCAACTTCTTCGAGGACTACCTAGCGAGCTGGGAGACGCTCGATGTCGACGCCGTGATGGCGTTCTTCACTGATGACATCGAATACGAGGACACCACGATCGGCCACGGTGCCTCGGGTGCCAAGCGGATGCGTCGCTTCATCGAAGCCTCGTTCCATAACGTGCCCGACGCAAAGTTCGAGTACATCGGCTCACACAGCACCGACGAGGCCTACGCGATCGAATGGATCATGCTGCCGATGAACGTTCGAGGCGTCTCGATCGGCTCTTTGCGCGACGGCAAGATTTGCGCCAACCGCGACTATTGGAACGGTGCCAAATACGCCGTCCCCAACACTTGACATTCGTTGAGAGCGAGCTCAGTCGAGCAGGCCGTCGGCGATCGCCTGGTTGCCTCTGGCGACGTCGTCGAGGTGGTGGATCGGGTCGTGCAGCAAATAGCGGGCGTACGAGGCGATCGTAAATGCGGCGCCGTCGCTGCGGTAGCCGGTGCGCTGCCATTGGTCGTCAGCAACCGACTCAAATCTGGTGGCAATGTCGTCGGCAGCGACGAGCAGTTCGCGGCTCACTTCTTCGGGGTCTTGCTGGTCGTACTGCTGATCGCTTGCGGTGGCGTCTTGATCCCAGTTCTTGAACCGAGGGCCGTCCTCCTCCAACATCAGCTGCAGTCGGTAATCGAATAGCAGAAACACGTCGCGTAGGTGGCAGCCGTACTCGAGCGCCGACCATTGGTCGTCGGTCGGACGCAGCCTGGCGTGCTCGGCTTCGAGCAGTTCGGGCCACTGTCGTGCGTTCGCACGAATCACTGAGCCGATCTGCTTCACATCGACGGCGGCTGCGTCGAACCCGCAATCCATACACGGGCGCTCAAGCACCCACGTCCAGTTCTTGGCATCGGGAACGATCGGCATGACAGCAACTTAGCCTGGATCCACCGCGTGGGTGACGGGGTTGGATGGTTCGCGTCCGCCAGAAGTGCCTCCTGAGCTGGGATGATTGTGATGTTCAACGTCACAAGACCCACAGCAACAGGAGGCACTTTCAGTGTTCCCAGTATCGCGCACCATCGGCCGTTATGACACGACCTTTGACCATGACGGTCTGATCGCCAACGCCGGGCTGATCGTGCTCGCGACGTTGATGTCGCGTCTGGGTCTCGAACGTCTCGTGAACACCTGGGTGAGGACCGGGTCGTTCGCGCCTGGCCGCAAGGTCTGCACGCTGATCGCAGCGATGCTCGCCGGTGCCACCCACATCGACCATGTCGATGTGTTGCGTGCCGGAGCAACCCAGACGGTGTTGCCGTTCCGGGTGATGGCCCCATCGACGATCGGGACGTTCTTGCGCACGTTTACGTTCGGGTTCGTTCGCCAACTCGACGCCGTCGCCGCCCGGCTGTTGGCCAACGCGTGGGCAGCCGGTGCCGGCCCGGGTAGCGACGACTTGGTGATCGATCTG
>JANOTN010000087.1:0-11154 GCA_031416375.1 Ilumatobacteraceae bacterium | reverse complement strand
CCGCGAGTTGACGCGTGCCTCGCCGACACACTGGGCGAGCCGCATCACCATCGCCATCGATGCCTGCTGAACACGCGGCAGGTCTGGGCTGTCGGGTGGTGTGTACACCATTGCGTGGGTCGGTTCGCAGTAGGTCACCCAATCGGCGAGTGGCAGGCCGAGCATTGCCATCGTCAGCACCGCGGGCACGATGTTGGCGATGTCATCGACAAAATCGACCCGGCCGGATTCGATCACTTCGTTGATGCAGGCGTGCGTGAAATCACGAACCAACGGCTCCCAGCGTTGAATCGCGGACGGCGACAGGTACGGATTGAGCACGTGCCGATAGGCGATCTGGAGGGGTGGATCCATCTCCAGGAAACCAGCTGTGATCCCCGGGTTGTTATCGGGGATCTGAATCCCTCGGAACGGACTCTCGGGATTGCTGAGGTCCTTGGTGGCAGAAAACAGTTCTGGGCACCGCAACAGCGAGCTGACCTCTTCCAACCCGGTCACGACCCAGTACCCGTCGTAGTTCGTGCTCCACGTCACCGGACATTTCGACCGGAGTTCGTGAGAGATTTCGGGGTATCGGTTTCGGTAGTCGAGTGAATGTTGATCGAAATCAACAACGACGCGATCATCCAGGGACACGGGGGTTACCTCCGTCAGGAGTTGCTGCAGGGGGAATTAGATTTTGAGCCAGGCAATGGTTTTGGTTTCGAGGTGTTGCTCGAAGCCTTCGGTGCCGTTTTGGCGGCCGATACCGCTCGTCTTGTAGCCGCCATACGGTGAGTCGGCACCGTACCAGACACCGCCGTTGACGCTCATCGAACCGGTGCGAATCCGGCGAGCAATCGCGGTTGCCCGATCATTGCCGCCGAAGATCCCACCCGAAAGACCGTACTGGTTGTCGTTGGCGATCCGGATCGCGTCGTCGTCGTCGTCGTATGGGATCACGCACAACACCGGACCGAAGATCTCTTCCTGGGCGATCGTCATCGAGTTGTCGACATCGATGAACAACGTCGGCTCGACATACCAGCCCTTCGGGAGGTGCGCCGGCTTACCGCCGCCGAGCACAAGCTTGGCACCTTCCTCGACACCTTTGTTGATGTAGCCGAGCACACGGTCACGCTGCTTGGCGCTGACCAGCGGACCCATCAGGTTGGTCATATCGTTCGGGTCGCCGTACGGCATGTGGCTCATGCCGGCGGTGATCAGTTCGACACCTTCCTCGTACCGGGAACGCGGCAACAGCATCCGGGTCTGCATCGCGCAGCCTTGGCCGGCGTGCATGCACACGATCGAGCCCATCGGGACAACGCTCGGGAAGTCCGCATCGTCGAGCACGATCATCGCCGACTTGCCGCCGAGTTCGAGGAACGTCCGCTTGAGCGTGGCGGCGCCCTTCTCCATGATCCGCTTGCCCGTCAATGTTGACCCGGTGAACGAGATCATGTCGACCATCGGCGACAACGTCAGTTCCTCGCCGACCAAGTGATCGGACGACGTGACGACGTTGACTACACCGGCCGGAATGTCGGTCTTCTCTAACATCAAACGGCCAAGTCGAGTTGCGTTCCAGGGCGTGTCGGGTGCCGGCTTGAGCACCATCGTGTTGCCCGTCGCCAGAATCTGGCCAATCTTGTTGATCGTCACCTCAAACGGATAGTTCCACGGCGTGATCGCCCCGATCACACCCAACGGCTCCTTCCAGACTTGCCGGGCGCTGTTGATTCCGAACACCGTGGCGTCGCCGAGATCGCGCTCCCATGGGAACTCGTCGATCATTCGTGCCGGGTAGAGCAGCGCGTCGGCGAGCGGCCCATCGAGCTGAGCCATGTAGGTGACTGCCCGCGGTGAACCAACTTCGGCGATCAGTTCCTCGCGCATTGCTTCGGCTTCGGTGACGATCGCTTCGTGGAGCTGTTCGAGACAGCGTTTCCGGAGCGCCCGGTTGGTTGACCAATCGGACTCGTCAAACGAGCGACGGGCGGCACCGATGGCGCGCTGCATCTCAGCAGCCGAAGCGTCGGCGACTTGACCGATGACTTCCTCGGTCGCTGGGTTGATGTTGTCGAACGTCTTTCCGCTGTCGGCGAGGATCAGCTCGCCATCAACGAGCATCCGAATCTCTGGGGTGAACGCCAGGTCAGTGATTAGAGGGTCGGTCATCAGATGGTCACCCGATCACTTCGGACCGTCGGGCCACTTGAGCAGCGAGCCGGCATCGACGCGCAGGTTGATACCGGTCACATACCGGGCCTCGTCGGACGCAAAGAACAGCACGGCGTTCGAGATGTCGCGCGGCTCGACGTACGGGATCGGCATCGCCTGGAAGACGTTGAACGCCGGCATCACGTCGTCGGCGGTCGGGTTGGCAATATCCGGCCGGAAGACCTTGTAGAGATCCTCGTTGTGCAACAGGTTCGTATTGCAGTTGGTCGGGTGCACGGCGTTGACGCGGATCATCGACGGAGCCAATTGCAGCGCCAGCACCTCGGTGTACTGCACGATGAACGTCTTCGCCAGCCCGTACCCGACAGCACCCGGCCCCAGCATGGGGTTGGTGAGCGTGCCCGGCATCATGCCTGCGGTCGAACCGGTCAGGATGATCGAGGCACCTGCGCTGAGGTGGGGCAGTGTGACGGCCACAGTATTCAGCACGCCACCGAAGTCGACGTCCATCGCATCGACGAAGGCTTGAGCGGAGTGCTCCTTGATCGGAAGGATGCCGGCGTTGGCGCACACGATGTCGAGCTGGCCGAACTCGGCGACGCCCTTCTCGACTGCTTCCGCAAGTTGCTCGCGGAAGCGAACGTCAGCCTTGGAAGCAAGGATCCGACGACCGGTGCTTTCGACCTGGGCGACGGTGTCGGCAAGATCCTCGGGCGAGCCGAGCGGGTACCTGACCGTGTCGATGTTCTCGCAGAGATCGACGGCGATGATGTGTGCACCCTCTTCCGCGAGACGAATGCAATGGCTCTTGCCTTGGCCACGTGCCGCACCCGTTACGAGTGCGACCTTGCCTTCAAGACGACCGCCCATAGGAATTCCTCCAGATTGTTCTTGATGTTGGATGTTCTTGTTCGAACTTGACGACTCTGTCAAATAGTAGTCAGCCGCTCCGCGGACCGACGAACCGGCTAGTCGGTGAGAGTGATTGCCTGCTCGGGGCACGAGTTGACCGCCCGCCGAGCGTCGTCGAGTAGGTCGTCGGGCACGGTGCCATCACCCCGGACTACGCCGTAGCCGCGGTCGTCGTCGGTGAACAGCGACGGCGACACGACCACGCAGCGGGCGTGACCGGTACAGCGAGATTCGTCGATCGTGATCTTCATGACTCCACTCTCTCAGATGAAACGGGCGCAAAGCGCAGCGGCAGGGAAACCAGGTGATGTGTGCCGGACGGCCACACGATCTGCGGCTCGAAACCAGGCTCGATCTCGTAGTCGGGAATCAGCTTGTGAAGTTCCTCGACGACGATCTTCAGCTCACGGCGGGCGAGATGTGAGCCCAAGCAACGGTGAATGCCACCACCGAACGTGAGGTGGCCGCGATCACCGGCATCAATGTTCAAAACGTCTGGCTGTTCGAACCGCTTCGGGTCGCGGTTGGCGGTTCCGAGCACGAGGTTCACGTACGAACCCGCTGGAATCAGCGTTCCTGCGACGACAACATCTTGTGAGGTGACACGCGGTGTGATCGGGGCGGGCAACTCCATCCGCAGGATCTCCTCGATCGTGGCACCTACCCGTGTCGGATCCTCGACAAGTTTGCGGCGGACATCCGGATTCTCAGCGAGCGTTTTGATCACGAAGCCGATCGTCGCCGTGACTGTGTCGAGCCCAGCAAGGGTGAACAAAAAGCAGAGGCCAAGCACCTGCTCGTTCGTGAAGGCGTCGTCGCCGTCGAGCGCGAGAACGGCACTGAGCACGTCGTCGCCTGGTTGCGTCCGCTTCTGCTCGATGAACGCCTGCAGGTAACCGAACAGCGCAGTCGCCGCCTCGACAACCTCCGGGGCGACATCGGCGCCACTTTCGGCAGTCGATTGTTCCACCAGCGTGTCGACCCATGCGATAAACATGTCGCGGTCCTCGACGGGCATGCCGAACAGCGTCAGGAACACCTGCGTCGGATACAGACGGGCGAGATCGGCGACAATCTCGCATTCACCGCGCCCCGCAAACGCTTGGATCAACTCACGTGCCTGGACACGCAGCGAGTCCTCCATTGCGTTGATCACTCGTGGGGCCAGCATCGGGTCGAGAATCTTGCGGAACCGGTGGTGGTCGGGCGGGTCGATCGCAATTGGTATCAGCGGGACCGGACTGCCAAGCGAATTGAAAGCGGCGCTCGACGTAAAGATTTCCGGGTGGCGGTGGGCAAATTGGACATCCTCAGCCGACGTGATGAACCACACCCCATTGCTTTCGAAGACATCACCTTGTTCTCGAAACGCCGCCCATCCGGCAGTGCGGTCGAGTGCCATCGGCGCATCGGCGATCTGAAATGTGCTCGTCATCAGTCGACCTGCTTCGTACCGACGTTGCTGATGTCGGACTGGCCGATGAACGAGTTGGCCTGCGCCGCGAGGTTGTGGGTGACGTTGTGGGTGTGGTCACCTTCGCCGTACTCGCGTGGCGTGGTGTCGACATCGTGTGCCTGGGCCCGCAACGCGCCGACCGTGCATTCCTCACGGGTGCGGTGCTCGAACGGGTCGAACTGGTACCACCGGGCTGCGTTCTGCCAGGTGATCATTTCGATCTCCGAATCGCTCACCGCGGCGGCCTGCAAACCCTTCCAAACGACCTCGGGAGAGGTCGGCCACGTCGAGTCGGAGTGGGGGTAGTCGCACTCCCACGTGATCATGTCGACACCGATCGCATCACGGTTGAGTAGCCCGGTCACGTCGTCGATGTAGCAGCCCTGCACGTGTTGACGGAACACCTGACTGGGGAGCTGATCACCGAAGTCTTCACCGGTCCAGGCCCGATGGTGTTCGTAGACGAAGTCGGCCTTTTCGAGGAAGTAGGGAATCCAGCCGATACCACCCTCGGCAAGCGCCAGTCGCAGGCCTGGAAACTTCCGGAACATCTTCGACCACAGCAGTTCTGCCGCAAAGATCGCCGTCTGGAACGGCATCGCATGCGGGATCACCGAGAACGGGGTACGCGGCATGAAGTTCGGGAAGCCCCCGAAGTGGAACACCATCACGCTGCCGGTGTCCTCGGCGGCCTTCCAGGCAGGGTCCCATTCCTCGCCGTGGTAATCGGGAGCACCGAACCGGTAGCCATCGGGATGACACGACACGGCGTGGCAACCGAGATCTGCCAGGCGGCGTATCTCGTCGGCCATCCATTCGCCGCCGAGCATGAAACCGGAGATCGCAATCGGGATGAATCGACCGGGGTAGGCACCACACCATTCATGGATGTGCCAGTCGTTGTATGTCCGGGTCATCGCCGCCACGTACTCGTGATCGGAGTTCTGCTGGAAGAACTGGCCACCGATGCCGGGCCATGACGAGAAGTTCAGCGAGGCCAAGACTCCGTTGACATTCATGTCGCGAACGCGTTCGTGGACGTCATAACAACCAGGGCGAACCTGGTCGAAGTTGGCCGGATCGCTACCCCAGTTTTGTGGCGGCCTGCCCTGCACCGCGTTGAGCCCGAATGTGGCGATCTCTTGCCCTTCGATCAACCAGGCGTCGGTGCCGTCGGCGCGACGGATCACCTTGGGTGCGCGATCTTTGTACTTGGCGGGGAGGTTCTCCCGGAAGAAGTCACCGAGCGACGGCGGCTCGACAACGTGATCGTCAACGCTGATCAGTATCAGATCATCTAATTCCATGTTGTTACCTCCTGGTAAACGGGCTTCAAGAACCGGTGCCTGCGAGGTACGCCGACTCGATCTCGTCGAGGTGTTCGCGTATTTCCGCGCTGGTACCCGACATGCGGAACTGGCCTCGCTCCATGACGTACACGCGATCAGCCACGGCCAGCGCCTGGCGGACGTGCTGTTCGACGAGCAACACGCCGACACCATCGTCATCGGCAGCAGACCGGACGGCGCTGAGCAAACGCTTGACGATCAGCGGAGCAAGCCCGAGCGACAGTTCGTCTGCAAGCAGTGCTTTCGGATTCCGGCCGAGCGCGCGCGCCAGCGAAAGCATCTGTTGCTCGCCGCCCGATAGCAGTCCGGCCGTGCGCTTCATGAGCGGCTCAAGTTCGGGAAACAACTCGAACGCCGATTCCGGAGACACGTCGGCGAGCCGAAGATTTTCACCAGCCGTAAGCGTCATGATCACCGAACGCTCCTCGGTGAGATAGCTCAGCCCCTTGCGGCAGCGCTGGTACATCGGGGCCGTCGTCACCTCACCCTTGAAGATCGTCTCGCCGCTGATCGGCGGTAACTCGCCGGCAAGGGTCAGCAACGTGGTGGTCTTTCCGGCGCCGTTGGCGCCGATCAGCGCAACCACTTCTCCAGCGTCGACGTGGAGGTCGATGTTGCGAACGACCGCCATCGACCCGTACCCAGCCGACAATCCGCGACATCCGATCACTGGATCGCTCATGACACGACTCCTTCGTGGGCCTCGGCGGTACCGAGGTATGCAGCCTTCACAGCCTCGTTGTCGCGAATCTCAGCGGGCGATCCGACGGCGATGACTCTGCCGAATTCGATCACGACAATCCGGTCGCAGGTCGACATCACAAGACCGACATCATGCTCGACCAACAGCACACCCATCTTGCGATCGTCAGCCAGGCGACGGATCAGATGCGAAAGTTCGCGACTCTCGGTCTCGTCGAGACCAGCCGCGGGTTCGTCGAGCATCAGCACCGAGGGTGCAGATGCAGCCGCTCGGGCGATTCCTACGAGCCGCCGTCGGCCGTACGGCAATTCGGTCGGCAGCTTGTCGAGATCATCGGCGAGTTGGAACTCACGGATCGCCGATACAGACGCCGAGGTCAACGGCTCACGCTTCGGCCAAAACAGATCAGTAAGCCAGGAGAGTCGCGTGGCTTGGTCGGCACCGGCGCGAATGTTCGCCTCGACCGTCAGATCCTCGAACAACTCGAGCGATTGGAACGATCGCCGCAACCCAGATTTCGCGCGGCGGCCGGCATTCATTCGTGTCAAATCTGTAGATCCAAGGGTGAGTGAACCGTTGCTTGGCCTCACGAATCCAGTGACGGCATCAATGACGGTCGTCTTGCCTGCGCCGTTGGGGCCGATCAATCCGACGACTTCGCCGGGGTTGACCTCAAAGCTGACGTCGTCGACAGCGGTGACGCCGCCGAACCGTACCGTGAGCCCCGACACGGCCAGGCTTTGTGGTTCGACCGGGACGCCTGCAATCTCAGGAAGCTCCGGCTTGCCCGCCTGACGTCCAGCCAGTCTCAGCTTCTTCATCAAGGGCCTGGAATGCTCGACGGCCGTAGCGGCGATACCGTCTTGCTGAGCAATCAGGATGACGAGCACCAGCGCTCCACCAAGGATCAGGTCCCATTTGTCGCCGAGATGCAGCCAATCTTCGGTGATCCGCGTCCCGAGCCCACCAATCGCATTCGGAGCGGCGAAGGCACCAGCCAGAACAAAACCCAGACCGCCGATCACGGCGAACCCGACACTCGTAATCGAGGCGAACACATTGAACTGACCGTACTGAATATTCAAGCTGGCGAATCCGACGAGAATCCCGGCGAGAGCGGCGATTCCGGCGGCGACGGCGAACGCATACAACTTGACCGAGAACACACTGACACCGAGCGAAGCGGCGGCGCGCTCGTTGGTCCGGACGGCGATCAATCGGCGACCGGTTTGAGAGCGTCGCAGATTGGCGACCATCAAACCGACAAGGATGAGGGTGATCAGACACACCAGTGCCCAGCGATGTTCGTGCCCGCTCGAAGGGTGGACGTCG
The DNA here is from genome assembly GCA_031416375.1 of Ilumatobacteraceae bacterium. Lineage (GTDB taxonomy): Bacteria > Actinomycetota > Acidimicrobiia > Acidimicrobiales > Ilumatobacteraceae > Ilumatobacter. The sequence goes on along the minus strand of JANOTN010000087.1, from coordinate 3,239 downwards.
ATCCCGAACAGCTTGATAACCCCGATCTTGGTGCCCCCGTCGACCGGTGGTCCGAGATAGCTGGCATTGGCGAAAACAACCTCGGAGACGGTGAAACCGAGCCCCAACGTGACCACAGCGAGGTTCACGCCGCGGGTGCGAAGTGCTGGAAGCGCAAAAAGTAGACCAACGGGAATCGTCAAGACGACGCCAAGCACGATCGACAGTTCGACCGGCAGTCCAGCGTGCACAGAGCGACCTGCGATCAGCGCCCCGACACCTGCAAGCGCCCATTGTCCCAGTGAGATCTGCCCGGCGAATCCAGTCACAACGACGATCGAAAGAATCATCACGCCGGCCGAAAATGACACGTAGAAGGCCTGTGCCCAACTATCACCGACGATTGCGAGCAGCAGCAGGACGACCGCCACGGCTACCACCAGTCCGCGCCAGTTGATCACGCCCGTTCCGAGCCTTGGAAGTCGGTCGGCGATGTGCGACCTGAGCGGAAGCCCTCGGCCCCTGACAACGAGCACCAGCAGAATCACCAGGAACGCAGGTGCCCGAGGAAGGCCAGAGATCTGACTTTGATGAAAGAATTTTTCGACGTCACCCTTGTAGAGCGTGGCCAGCGACTCGCTGAGACCGATCACGAGCCCGCCAACAAACGTCATCGGAAAGGAGTGAAAACGTCCAAGCAAAGCTGCACCAAGACCGGCGACGGTGACGACAATCGTATTGGTTGTTGTCGACAGCCCGGTGAGTGGAGCAACCAGCACGGCGGCGAGCCCTGCTAGTCCGCCACCGAGTGCCCAGGTCAATGCGGCGAGACGATCAGGGGACCACCCGAGTGTCTGTACAGCTCGCTCGTTCTGAGCGGCGGCGTTGATCGCCAGTCCGATCCGGGTGTAACGAGTCCACGCCCACAATGCCAGCGTGATGGCGATCGAGATCCCAACGAGATACAGCCGCACCTCGAAAATCTTGACGCCGTTGATGTCGAATACACCATCAGGCAAATACTGGTCGACAGGTTGGTTGGCTGACCCGTATCTCTTCTCGGTCACCGCCTGTACGAAGCCAAGCAACCCGATCGTCGAGATCACGCGAACGATCGCCGCGGCCCGTCTGAGTTTTCGTAGCACGATCCCTTGGAACAACAACGACACCACGACCGCTGCAAGCACCCCGACGATGAATGCCGGCAGGATCGGCCAACCGTGCTTGAGCTTGAGCTCGATGAACGCCAGATAGGCGCTGAGAGTTCCGAGCGCGCCTTGAGCGAAGTTCACGAGGCCAGATCCACGGTAGATCAGCACGGCCCCCTGCGCAAAGATCGCGTAGGTCGCGCCGAGGCCTAGCCCGATCACAACGAATTGCAGGAATAACGTCATTGCTTCGCCACCCCCAAGGTGTTAGACGCACAGATAATCGCACACATCGAGCGCGGCGATCGACAACAGAGATCAACGGGGGACCACCCGAACCAGGTGGTCCCCCGTTTCTCAAACTACTTACTTACGCACATGGTCCGCCGAACGGCGTTCCACAAATCACGACATCCCAGTTGGACTCGCTGACCTTGGCGAACGCCTCAGCAGCCCCATCCCACGCCCAGAACGAGTAATCGCCACCGGCACGCAGCCAGATCCCGGCATGATCGACCTTCGGCGTCCAGTCAGGCATGATCCCGGCCATGTCGATCGGGCCTGAACCCTCGATCAACGCAGTGATCGACTCACGACTGAAGTCGTCGGTGCCCGATTCACGGACAATCTTGAGCAGGGCATACAGACCCACCCACGACCGCATCGGGCTCGACTTCATATTCGGCCGTTGGAGGATCTCCTCACCAGTCACTTCGAGGTCGGCGACAAGCTGATCGATGATCGGGAGATCAGCACCAGCCGGCGGCACAGCGGCATTGAGGATCACGCGCGACGCGTAATCACCCAACGACGCCATATCGGAGGCCGGGAACGTACCCAAGCTTCCCGAATACAACAGGTCTGCGTCGAGCTGCTGAGCAGCCCGGAGCACTTGAATGCCCTCCTGGCCACCGATCGGCATCGCGACACCCTCAGCCCCTGCGGCTTGTGCGGCGAGGATGAACTGGCTGTAGTCGGTTGTCCCACCCGGAACGGGGAGGTCGGCAACAATGGTGATCCCGTTGTCGGTGAAAATCGCCTCGTAGAAGCCCTTGAGAGCTCCAGCCGCCGGCGCATCAACACGGATGATGGCAACCTTCGAGACCCCTGCATCGACCAAGGCCTGTCCCATCATGACTGATGTGCCAGTGCCGCCGGCGTCGAACGGATACGAGTTGGTGTCGCCGAAGTCGTCTTGCCCTGGGCTGATTGCGAACCGCGGGATCCCAGCGGCCTTCATCGCCGCGCTGACGTCGGCCGAACCAAACGAAGTCGTGTCGTTGACGGTTGCCGCGACTCCCGCTTCGTCGAGCGTACGCACGCAGTCGACCGCCTTGTTCGGGTCGGCCCCATCGTCACAAGTGACGACCTCGATGCAAGCACCATTGGCGCCACCGCGAGCATTGAATGCCACTGCAGAGGCCTCAAGCGCAACCGCCTGATCGCCGAGCGTCAATACGGCGGATTCGAAGACCGTGATCAGACCGACCTTGAGCGGGTCGAGCGCAGGATCACACGGGCCGTCGTCCCACAGGCCGATCGCTTCGAGCGCTGCGCCCGGGTCCGGTTCGGTGGTTGGTGGATCGGTCGCCTCCGGGGCGGGTGCATCGGTCGCATCCGGGGCGGGTGCATCAGTCGCATCCGGGGCGGGTGCATCGGTCGCTTCGGGAGTTGTTACCTTGGCGGTGTCTTCAACAGTTGTTGGCGCGTCGGCTGTCTCGTCGTCGTCACCCCCGCAGGCTGCGGCCGTGAGGCCAAGTACACAAAGGAGGGCAATGCCCGTCCTCGAACGGTTTTTGGTCATGATTACAGTTGTCCTTTCACGCTGGTGCGAGATGAGCTGTGGGTCCGAACACGATCACGGTGACGCATCATTTCTCGTTCCCCCCTGGAAAGTGACGCTGGTGTCAGACGCCACAAAAGAGGACTCTAATTCATTTTGACACTTGTGTCAGCATCCAGTTCGAAAAGTTCTTCGCCGACTTGACAGTTGTGTCAACATCACGGTTAGGGAAACGGAGTCCGCATTCTGCGGAACGAACACTTGGGGGTTGAGGATGGCATACGAATCAACGGTTGATCTGAACGAAGAACGTCGGCGACTAGCCTACG
>JANOTN010000086.1:0-4067 GCA_031416375.1 Ilumatobacteraceae bacterium | reverse complement strand
GGCGATCGTGATGGAGATCGCAGAAAAGCTTGATCAAGCGGATCGGATCATCGCCATTCCCGACGATAAGGCCAGCTCGTTCCTAATCACAGCGACGGGCGGATCCGAGGCGGCGTCCCAGCGTACAATGGACTTGGTCCTCGGCGCTTATCGCGAGGCCCGCACCGACGACTACGAGAGCAGGATCGCGACGGCGCGAGCCAGCCTCGATGCGGCCGTCGATGCGACGGACCTGACCGCTGCGGACCTCGATGCTCAGATCGCGGCGCTCGCCGAAACCCAAACAATTGCCGCCCAAGCACTCGTGTCTCAGCGTGCCGGCGCAGCCGAAGCCCAGCGACGACTGGCTGGTGAGGTCACGATGATCGAGTGGGTGGAAAGTGTGCAGACCGGCGGCGTCTCACTCGTCGATGAGCCGACCTTCTCGCGCGCCAACAAGCTGGGATCGAGCACCGGGATCCTGATCGCACTGACAGTTGTCGGTGTCGTGATCGGGGCATTGGTCGCCCTCATCAGACGGAACTTGCGTGGCAATTTCGAGACACCCGCAGACCTCGCCCTCATGAACGAGGTCGTAGTCCTCGGCGACCTCAGCGCCATCGGCGCCGCCATTTTTGACAAGCTGGCGGGCGATTCGGGCCAAGACTGCGGTGCTCGCGAGATACGCATCACCGAGTCGTTCGTAGGTCACAAGGCGCTCGAACTCAGGACAGTGCTCGCCGAGCACGGACTCAGCGCGACAGTCGACTCGGTCGTGTCACTCGAAAGGGCGGGCGACAGGTCCGATCAAGTTCTAGTCTTGCTCGCCGTCGATCGGGCTGCCGACACCGAACGCACCGTGTCGGACGTAGTTCGCATGTTGCGTCGCGATGACTCGAACCCGTTGCTCGCCGTGCTGTGCTGACTGTATCGGGGTCTGACGGTCAGATGCCGCGACGGAGCAACAACACATCCGCTTGCAACAGCCGCGCCTGCTGATCGCGGAAACCTGGTCGAACATCGACGAGTTCGAAGTCCTCCGCCAGCCCGCCAATCAACTCGAGCCAGCTCGCTTGCCCTTCGTACAGCGCCGTCAGGGAGATCTCGGACTCGATCGCGGCGATCCGCGAAAGTGACCGCTCAGCGCCCCGCAGCACCCGATCCTCGAAACCTTGCACATCCATCTTCATATAGATCGGTGCCGAGTCGTTGAGGTGACCGGCGACATACGCGTCGATCGTCGTGACGGCACATTCGATTGGTTCACCGACGAAGACGGACGACGGAGCGGCCTTCGCGTGCGTCTCGTTCATCGCCAAAATCGAACTGCTCACCGAGTTCTGCGACTGATGGATCGCCAGGGTGCCGACCGACTCGCCGCAGGCGGCCTGGACTGCGTACCACTTTTCGTCGACCAACGCTCGGCCGGACAGGAGCTGGAACGCGTCTGGCAATGGCTCGAACGAATGGATCTCACCGCGGAAACCCGCAGTCCGAAGGCAGACCGCATACAGGCCTTCGTTGGCGCCGACATCAAGTACAATCGGATCTCCGATGCGGCGCAATAACTGTTCCCGATGGATTGTCAGCGGAATACCCCGGTGAATGTCCCATCGGCTACGAGCAAGGGCCTTCTGGAGGATCAACTTGGGGCGTCCGCTCATTCGAGGGAGCATATCCAGACGACCAGACCGTCAGTCGTGGCGATCGTCGCCGTCCATGCTCGTACGGCCGAGGCCATCACAGCGATTGCAAGTGTTCACCGCGTCTTCGGATCTTCGCGTTTCGATCTGCGCGACGTGATCGTCTTCGTCGATGAAGCAGAAGGGCCGAGGGCAGCGACCATGTCGGCATTGTCGGCAATCGAGCCTCCACCGACGACGATGACCAATGGTGATGGCGAGGTGTATTGGGCACGCGCGTTCGAGCAACTGTTGCGTGCCGCCCTCGTGACAGGGGCCGACTTCGTGCTCCATCTCAACACCGACGTTGTGCTCACGGCGAATCCAGGTCCGCTATTCGACCCGATGTGCAACGACTCGACGATCGCTGCCGTTTCCGCGACCCTGGATGGCGATGTGCGGTTGACCGGCTACCACCGGGCGCGGGCCTGGTTCCCGTTCTTCAGGTCCGTCGCACCCGGGGCCGAAGCGGCCTACCTTCCTGCCTCGTGCATCGCGATTCGCGCACACGCCCTCACAAACGACGCGATCGAATTGGACGCGTTGGGTGAGTACCGTCACGGCTGGGCCGACATCGAGCTGTCGTGCCAGCTGCGCGAGAGCGGCTTTCGATTGCTGACGACACCGGCAGCGGTGGGGCGCGTCGCTCACAGGCGGTACTTCCGGCGACAGCCCAACTTCGATCGATTCGATGGTTCTTTCGTGCGATACGTGCGTGAGTGTCCGACGGCACCGTGCTGGGCCGATACCAAGAGATTCGGGACTCGTCTGTTCGGCCGGCTGTGGTTCGTGTTGCTCCGTGTCTACGTTCCCGTGATCATTCACTATGTGCGTTACCGGATTCAGCGGCTCAGGGGAGGTACCCGAGATGTCGCAACTCGCTGATCCGGTCGGCATCCTCCTGGTCGTTCTGACGCTGGTGCTGGTGGCGAAACTGAAGACGTTCGGCAACGATCGAATACTGCATCTAATCGTGGTGCTCGCCGTTCTAGTCCGGACAGCTGTCTCGGCCGCCAACATTCTCATCGGCCCGATCTTGGATTTGAAGGCCGACGCCGTGAACTTCCAGCTGGAAGCCGTCAAATTCGCGACCGGCCAGGGAATCTCTGTCGGAATCATCAACGGATGGGTGTACTCGGCGTTTCTCGGCACGTTATATCGATTTACAGGTGGCGGCCTGTTGCTCGGACAGCAGATCTCGATCCTGGCGGCGGTGTTGTCAGCGGCGTCCATCGTCCGAATCATGCGCCGACTAGGTGGGAGCAATCAGGCGATTCTCGTCGCGACGAGCATTGTGCTGTTTCTCCCGTCCGGCATCGTGTACACGTCGGGAACGCTTCGAGAGGCGTTTCAACAGTTATTCCTCCTGTTGACCGTGGAGTTCGGGTTGCGAACGATCGATTCCCCGAGCGTTCGCAATCTCGTGGTACTCACCGCGACGACATTGGTCGGCGGTTCGTTGCACGGTGCGGTCGCGGTCGCCAGCGCAATAATTGCCGCGGGCGCAGTTCTGATCGCCGGGGTCACCCGAGTTCCGCACTCCAGCCGGCGATCCTCGTACCGTCCGTTGCTCCCACTCGTGCTGTGCGGCGTACTGCTCGTCGGCGTGTCGGTTCCCACGCTGATCTTCCCGTACCGCCTGGGCGACGGATCGCTGGCGGCCGCTACTTCGTACCGCCAGAGCGCCTTCGAGGGGCGCGCCGACTATCTGCGCTTCGAGGCCGGAGACCGGCTTACGCCAGCCGCGATCCCCTTGGTGTTCGGTCTGTACGTAATGGCACCGCTGCCCTGGCAGGTAAAGACGCTTCCCGACACGCTGGCCCTCATGGAAGCGCTCACCAGGGCGGTGCTCGTGATGTTGGCACTTCTGTCGATCGTCCATGCGTCTCGGGGCGGTCAACTCAAGTTGCTCCAGGTCTTGCTCCTGGCAGGTGGATGGCTCGCGCTCGAGCTGCTCTGGTCCGTGGGTACCTCGAACTGGGGTACGGCGGCGCGGCACCATGTGGTCGCCTTTCCGCTGCTGGTGATCGTGGCGGCGCTCGGGCCGGGCTTTCGACCACGGTCAGCGCCGGCGATCGAGACCCGGTCGAGAGTCGCCCTCTAACCGGCCGACAGGTCGGCGTTCACCATCATCGCTACCAACTCCTCGAAGCTGGTTCGCGGTTTCCACGACAGATCTCGCTCAGCTTTCGATGGATCACCGAGCAGGTAGTCGACCTCAGCCGGACGAAGATACCGCGGATCGACGACCACGTGGTCGCGATAGTCGAGCCCGGCGTGGGTGAAGGCCAATTCGCAGAACTCGCGAACGGAGTGTGCCACTCCGGTGGCGACGACGAAGTCGTCAGGGCGATCGTGTTGGAGCATCAGCCACATGGCCTCGACGTAATCACCGGCGAAACCCCA
>JANOTN010000085.1:0-23074 GCA_031416375.1 Ilumatobacteraceae bacterium | reverse complement strand
CACGTACATCACGGCGTGGTTCATCCTCGTGATCGGCATGTCGAGACCCCCATCTCCGGTGCGACTCCGCACCGCCTTTGGACTGATGGTCTGACCATAGCAGGAATGCAGTCACCGGACGATCGAGCGGCTGAAGGCGGCGTGGCATCCCAGCGTTCGATCGACCACCTGGGTCACACCCAGGTCGATCGCGACCGATACCAACGGTCGAGTTCAAGAAGTCGACCGCCCAGCACGAGCGTGCCGCGAAGACGGTCTGCGGGATGGCGAACCAGCGTGGCGGCGTTGTGCTGTTCGGTGTTGCTCACGATGGCCGCATTCCCGGTCAGCAGGTGAGCGAACGCACCTTGGAACGCCTCGCCCAGTCGCTCGATGACGTTCGGCCGCATCCTTCGTACACACTGCAACAGGTTCTGATCGAACGTGACCGTGAGGTTTTGGCGATCACAGTCGACCGGGGAGCGGACCGGCCCTACCGACATCGTGGCGTTGACCGGTCAAACCCCCGGTGATCGACATGATCGCCCGCCAGATCAGTACGAAGCTGCCTGCGACTCGTTGAACAACCCTGGTAGTCGATTCGACTGTGGTACCCCCCTCGTCCACAATGGTGTTGTGGAGTCAGAACTGATCGCTGAGCGGCCGTGCGCCTTTACGAAGAGGCGTTGCGCACCCGAAACCAGACATACGCGATTGCGCCTGACACCGCTGGCGGCCGGCCTGCGTGGGCTCCGGCGTTCGCACGGTTGCTGACCCGGCTGGCTGTCGAGTCGACCCATTGCATCGTCGTGACCCAGAAGCCGAATAAGCGTTGTGCAGCTCCTGATTGGCCATGGCCACGCCCGTGTCGAGGCGTCGAGCAATCACCACCTGTCGGGCGACTTCCGGCTCGGAGCATCCGAAGAACACCTGCTGGTTGCGCTCGGTTTCCGGAACCCTTGCGAGCTGGATGCCGAATGCAAGTTCGCACGTAACTTTTGGTTTGACCAGGTGGACGTCGATACCCGGCATGGATCGCCGGGTGATTACGAGCACGTTGATCACGGTTATGGCATTCGACACCGGCTTTCCGATCACGATCGAGGTGTTCGGCGCCGCGGCACCGTGCGAGGCGTGCTCGTGCGTGGAGTAATCAGTAGTCGCCTGGGCCTGCACCGCCACTTCGCCGCCGGTTTCGCCGAGGATTTCGCCAACTCGTGGGATGATCATTGATGTGCCTGTTTCATCCAGCGAACACGACGGATTCGACGTCATCGGCGATGTGCATGGCTGCTACAACCAACTCGTCGAATTGCTGCATCAGCTCGGTTATTCCGACGAGTCAGGTGCCTACCGGCACTCCAGCCGCCAGGTGGTGTTTGTCGGCGATCTGATCGACCGTGGTCCTGGCCAGGTCGACGTGCTTCGGCTGGTGCGGGCGATGGCGGATGCCGGAACAGCACTGGTCGTGATGGGCAACCACGAGTTCAACGCCATCGCCTACGCGACACCGAACCCCGATCAGCCAGGCGAGTACCTGCGCCGACACAGCGAGAAGAACAACTCGCAGCACGCCGAGTTCCTCGCCCAGATCGGCGGCGGCAGCGCCGATCACGTCGACGTCGTCAAATGGTTCACCACGCTTCCGTTGTGGCTCGACCTCGGTGATCTCCGTGTAGTGCACGCCTGTTGGGAACCCTCGGCGATGACTGGGCTCGGCACGCCGTACCTCGACGAGCAGTTGCTAGTCGCCGCCAGCACCAGCGGCAACGACGTATACCGGTGGGTCGAGCACCTATGCAAAGGCCCCGAGGTACGGTTGCCCGCCGGCCATACTTTCCACGACAAGGAGGGCAATCGCCGCACCGAAGCCCGGCTCCGTTGGTGGGACGCCAAACCGCTCACCTATGCCTCGGCTTGCGAAGTGCCGCCCAACTGCACACCGCCACTCCCCGACACAACGATCCAGGACCTCCCCGTCGATTTGTACAACCACGATGTCCCTGTCATCTTTGGCCACTACTGGCGTGACTGGCCCTCGATCGAGTTGACGAACACGACAGCGTGCGTCGACTACAGCGCCGTGAAGGGCGGCCCGCTGGTTGCATATCGCTGGAGCGGCGAAACGACATTGACCGTTGAACATCTCGTCGCTGCCGGCCAGAGACCGATTCGCTGGCCGACCATTCATGAACTCTAGTCTCGAACTTATGTTCTGTAACGGAAGTGCCGCTCTGTTCAAGTTGGCCGCCACTGGCGCAAACTCCAGTGCCGTGATGCCGATGCGCTCCTCGCCACGCTCGGGCATTAGCCGCTAGACCGCATCGTCAGCGGAGCAAGTACCTAATGAGGGTCGGCATCGTCGGCCGCTGAACGGCCGAGCAGGGCTTGTTCCTCGCGGATTGCGACGACCAGAGGCCGGTTCATCGCAAGCGCCTCGGCGGCCCCCTTCCTGAGCGAACAACCCACACATGCAAGAGCGAGGTTTCCATCGATCGTCGGCCCACCGGCAACACGTGGGGTCACGTGATCAACGTGAAACGTTGCCTCCTGTCCAGCTTGAGCCAGCAGACAGTACTCGCACCGATTCACCGATTCCCCGCCCGGGCGACGACCAAGGCGCGGAGCTCGGCGGAGATCGCTTGTGTCACTCGCTCGCAGCGGACCCGAGTCGCTCTGCGCGAAGGCGCAACAGCGACAGCAGATCAGCCAGGTCGGACAAGCCCTCGGCCTCCCGGCGCTCCTCAGCGGTGAGCTCGCCGTGCTCATCTTGGCGATCGAGCAGCGCCGTCAAGCGCTCATTCACGCCCGCGGGGAGCCTCAGTTGTTCGGTGAACTGAACCGCGCGATCGCGTGCCCTCTCGAACCCTTGAATCATGCCGTTGGCTTCAAACGTGACGCCGAGCTTCACGTGAGAACGATGGTTTGAGTTGGCCCCTTTTCGGGGGTGTCGCAATGGGCCCAAAACCACTCGACAAACTCAATCTGAGTGAGTTTGTGAATCACTTGATGTGATGAGGGTGTGACCGGCCGGGGAATCATTCTCCACGTAACGGCGCCCATCATGGCTGATCTCGCAGGCAGTCTGCATGCCGCCGGTGGCACCCGGAGCGTGGTCCACGACGGTCGTGCGCTGAATCGGAAGTCTTGCGCGAGATGCTCGATCGTAAGCTGGTGAGACCGCTCAGCAGGGCGGCTGCTCGACGTAGGCACTCAGCCCTGCGGTCGCGGTCAGTGAACACCGTGTTTCGCCAACCATAGCCCTTTTTGGTCGAGGATGGTTTCGGTGGCGGTTCGGCGCTGCACACGTTTCGTTAGGCTTGTTCGGTAAGCCCTAGTAGCTCACCGGATAGAGCAACCGCCTCCTAAGCGGTAGGTAGCAGGTTCAATTCCTGCCTAGGGCACGGCGGGGGTCTTCGGACACACTTTGTCCCATACGTTGTCCCATACACGCAACAGCACCGGGTCACACAATCCGATACCAGATGGACGATATGCCTGATGAGAATGCACTGCCTCGCACCTGCTCGCCACCGGCATCAACGTGAAGGTCGTCAGCGAGCGCCTCGGCCACGCTTCGGTCAGCTTCACCCTCGACACCTACGGCCACGTCATGCCCGGCCAACAAGCCGAAGCCGCTGAGGCGGCGGCAGGCTTGCTCGTGGGGTTGTGAACCGGAGAACGAATCTTGCCCGGCTGCATCACCGTCAAGGTGAGAGGCTTTTTCCGGGGGTGACATCAATGGGGTTACGAAGCAGCGTTGTCCACTGGTGCTGCTTGAGCCTCATCAAATTTTGGACTTCTGATCGTTGGTGATTGATGGCAGACTGTCACCGTCCCAGCCAGTAGGCCAGGAGGGATCCCGGCGTTTCCTCCGTATCTGAGGAGCCGCCGGGATTTGCGCGTTGAAGCGACAGTGGCCGAACCACCGACCGACCTGTAACCGTTTCATCACGCATGCAAACCAACGGGTGCGGATCATCGACCATGAGGACTTCTCGTCGCCCGCCTTCTTCGTGGCCACGAGAAACTGCCCACTCGGGCCAACAGATCCGTCGTACTGCTAAACGCTCAGCGTGGTGGACTCCGAGTGTCGGCTTCCCCGGCGCGAGTCGCATAACCGGCGTTCCCGGACGCGGCAGCCCGCGATTACCGGACGCGGGTATGGGATACGTCGACGTGGTTGTCAGTCGGTGGTTTCGATTAACGCGCTGGTGATCGCGCTGGTGAGCGACTGCGAGTTCGTCACGTTGGCGAAGAGCAGTTCGAGAGTGAGCAGTGTGGAGTCGTGGTTCGACCGAGCCAAGGTGGCGCCGATCGGTTCGGCCGTGCAGTCCTCGAGCACCAGGCAGTGGAAGTCTCGGAACATCGCGTCGCGAACGGTGGAGTCGACGCAGACGCTGGTCGTCGCGCCGACCACGATCAGCGTCGTCACGCCACGCTCGCGCAGGACCGCCTCGAGTTCGGTGCCGTAGAACCCGCTGTAGCGGTGCTTGTACAGGACCGTGTCTCCCGGCTCGGGACTGAGTTCGTCGACGATCTCGGTGTTCCAGGTATCCCGTACCAGGATCCGGCTCATCGAACCGTCGGGTGCGGTGACGTCGGTGCCGACCCCAAGCGGGAGGTGCTTGAGCCATGTTGGGCTGTCCGGGCAGCCGGCGTCGAACAGGTCCGGCTGGAAGCCCATCTTGAGATAGACGACCGGGATGCCCGCCCGTCGGACGACAACGAGCAGATCACGGATCGGCTCGACGATCGCCCGGATCGGTGCGATGTCGATCCCGGCCAGATCGAACATGCCACCCGCTGACCCGAAGTCGTTCTGCATGTCCACGACCACCATCGCCGCCGATCGCTGATCGAAGCAGAACGGGGCCGGCCGAGCGTCCACCTCAATCGTCCGCGTCGCATCCATCACCGACCACCTCCTGGCCACAAGCCTAAACGGTCGCCACGCGACGGCGCTCGCGCTCACCGCGGCACGACGATCTGCGACGCGTGCGCTGTTGCAGTGACATCTTGGATCCCGGCTATACGTCGTGCGCGCTCCCTGAGAGGGATGCGCTGCGGCGTTTTGCCCTGATCTGAGCGGCGACGCGTTCGAGTCCACAATCGACACAGATCGCCGGTTCCGTTGCGACGCGAGGCGGCGTTGCCCACGTCGTTCTGGCGCGGGTATTCGTGGCTCCGAGCGCGCCGTGCGGCGATGGTCGGGGTCGGCTCGCCACGCTAGGAGTCGACGAGTTGCTCGCCCGTCAGCGGTCTGATCATTGTCGAGAAGAGCGAGTCGACGGCGCTGCGGCTCAATCGCGCCAGATCCCCCTTGACTTCCTATCGCTGATAGGTATAGTGCCTATCAATGATAGGGACAGTGGCAGAACGACGAGAGGCGAAGGTGGCATCGATCGTCGACACCGCCTGGGAGCTGGCCCGCGCCCACGGCATCGGCGGTGTCACGCTCCATGCGCTCGCCCGCGAAGTCGGCATACGCCAACCATCGCTCTACGCCTACTTCGATTCGAAGAACGCGCTGTTCGACGCCATGTTTGCCGACGGCAACCGGCAGCTGCTCGAGCGACTCGAGGCGCTGAGGCTGCCACGTGGCCCGCGAGCTGCGGTGAAGGCGTTCATGCGGGCGTTCGCGGAGTTCGCGCTCGAGGACACCGCCCGCTGCCTGTTGCTCTTCCAACGCCCGGTTCCGGGGTTCGAGCCGTCGAGGGAGGCGTACGCGTACGCCCAGAAGGCGCTGGACCGCGCGGTCGATGTGTTGCGGGCCGCCGGCGTCGAGAGCCAAGGCGACGTCGACTGCTTCATCGCCATGGTCGCGGGCCTGATGGACGCTCAGATGAGCAACGACCCTGGCGGCGACCGCTGGATCCGCCATCTCGACCGGCTGACCGACATGTACCTCGACGATGCCAAGCGAAGGAGAACGCACCGATGATGCCAACCAGGATTCGACGGCCCGAAGCACGAGTGCTCGCGGAAGAGGAGTTCCGGCGCTTCGCCGACCTGACGGCCTCGCTCTCCGACGACGATTGGACGCTGCCCACCGATTGCCCGGCGTGGGACGTCCGCAAGATGGCGTTGCATGTGCTCGGCTCGGCCGACGCGCAAGCCTCGTTCCCCCAGTTCGTGCATCAGCTCCGGCGAGGCGTGCCGCTCAACAAGGAGATCGACTCGCACCACTGGGTCGACGGCATGAACGAGCTGCAGATCCGAGAGCGCTCGAACCTGCCGAACGTCGAGCTCGTAGCCCGACTGGCCAGCGTCGGGCCCAAGGCGGTCAAAGGCCGCTGGCGGACGCCGCCGCCGATGCGTTACTTGCCGATCCCCTTCGGACCTCCGATTGGTTGGGCGCCGTTGAAGTACCTACTCGACGTTGGCTTCACCCGCGACGTGTGGGCCCACCGCATCGACATCTGCGTCGCGACCGACCGCCAGATGCACCCGACCGCGGATCACGACGGCCGCCTCGTCGCCGACATCGTCGCCGAGTGGGCGGCCCTCCACGGCGAGCCCTTTGAGCTCGTACTCGAGGGCCTGGCCGGCGGCAAGTTCAGCCAAGGCGTCGACGGCGAACGCGTCGAAATCGACGCCTTCGACTTCATTCGCGTCCTGTCCGGTCGCCTGTCCGGCACCGGAATACTCAGCCACCCACTGCCACTCTGAAGGAGACACCACCATGGAAACCCGCGTCGACGAGCTCGCCGATCGCATCTACCGCCTGTCGACATTCGTGTCCGACATCGGCCCCACCGGCTTCACCTTCAACCAATTCCTCGTCGACGCCGACGAGCCTCTCCTGTTCCACACCGGCCCCCGAGCGATGTTCCCGTCCGTGTCGTCGGCCATCGCAACCGTGCTGCCAGTCGAGCGGCTGCGCTGGATCACCTTCGGACATCTCGAGTCCGACGAGTGCGGCGCCATGAACCTGTTCCTCGCCGCTGCGCCCCACGCGCAGGTCGCCCACGGGGCGCTCGGCTGCATGGTGTCGATCAACGACCTCGCCGACCGTCCACCCGAGCCGCTCGGTCCCGACGACGTATACGACCTCGGCGGCAAGCGCATACGCAACATCGACACACCGCACGTCCCTCACGGATGGGACGCGCACGTGCTCTACGAGGAGACCACCGGCACGCTGTTCTGCGGCGACCTCTTCTCCCAGGTCGGGGACGGACCAGCGATCTCCACCAATGACTTGCTCGAGGCCGCCGGCCAGGCCGAGGACATGTTCAGCGCCACGTGCCTCACGCCGAACACCGCGCCCACCATCCGTCGTCTCGCCGAGCTGGAGCCCAGAACACTCGCGATCATGCACGGCTCGTCGTATGCCGGCGACAGTGCCAAGGCCCTCCTCGCCCTCGCTGACGACTACGACCGCCGCCTCGCCGAGGCCGGCTAGCCCGACGATCGATCGCAAGACCGATCCGCTTCCGCCGCCTGAGAATCACACCTGGAGCACCCAGGTCGACGCCGAGCAGCGTTTCTCGCGCTTGCCCACGAACTCGACGCGCACGCTACAGCCGAGTAGCGCCACTTCTACGTACCGCTGCTGATGGATGATGCCGGGCTCTCCGTCAGTCGCCGCGCATTGGCGGATCACCACAAGGCCGAGCAACTCGTCGGGCAGCTACGTGGGGTTGATCCCGCTACCGATCGGTTCGGTGAGCTCGCCAAGCAACTCTCCGCGGAGGTGCGTGACCACTTGGACGAAGAAGAGCATGGGACCTTCCAGCTCGCGGGGAAGCTCCTGTCCAAGCCCCGACAGAAGCAGCTCGCCCGCGAATACCGGGCCGAGTACGGCAAGCGCGGCGGCCCGTACGCAATGTGAAGAGGCCCTCCGCGATCTGCTGAAAGGCAAGATCGGTACGCAGCAATCCCACGACTTACGACGCGCGAGGGTCAACGTCTGCGCTGCGCTCGGGTGATGTCGTCGGCTCGGTCGATCAGTCAGACGTTCCGAGCAAGCCGGACGCCTGCAGCGAGTCGCTTGGTGAGTTCACCGGCCACGTCTACAAAGCCGGGGAACTCGACCGACTTACCACCGCCGCTTGACGTCCCACAACACGGTCGCTAATCGGGCGGTATGGGACGATGTTCGCCGAAGAACGCTAGAACCTCGAAGGTGCAGGCGCATGACGTCCTCGACGTCCTCCGAGCGCTCAAGGCTGCTGGCCCGCGGGCATGGTACGACGGGCGGAACGACGGTGACGGCCCTCGGTGTGGTCGCGTTATGCGGCGCTCCGACATCGGAGGATCAGGTGCCGATCGGGGAGGCGGCCGGTGCATCAGGAACCTCCGCCACTCTCGATCGCACCATCGTCAAATGGCTGGGGAGTCAGGGATCCTCGGGTCCGGTCAGAGGTGTACGATCGAAGTGAGTAGGAGGTCGCGGGTGGCTGAGTTGAAAGCGGACACAACGGAGTCGGCGTTGGGTGTGATCCATCGATACCTCAACGGGCTCTTCGAAGGGAGGGCCGGTGACGTCGTCGGTCTGTACGGAGCCGATGCCCAAATCATCCGGTACGAGGGTGTGGCGCGGGACGGCGGGATCGACTCGTTCGTTGACGTGCTGGCACAGTCACGGCGGGGCGGAAACCTCATCTCGATCGACCGCCTCGCCGCAAGCGAGGACACGATTGCGTGGGATGCGACGATCGAGACTTCGGAGGGGCCGATTCAAACGTCGGACGTGTTCATCCTCTCGCCGGACGGCTTGATCTCGCGACACGTGCCGCGTTTGCTCGGCTATTGGGGTTCG
The DNA here is from genome assembly GCA_031416375.1 of Ilumatobacteraceae bacterium. Classification (GTDB taxonomy): domain Bacteria; phylum Actinomycetota; class Acidimicrobiia; order Acidimicrobiales; family Ilumatobacteraceae; genus Ilumatobacter. Next base: position 14,328 of record JANOTN010000085.1, on the reverse strand, counting down.
TGATCGCTCGCAACGCGAGTGGCGTGCAGCAACTCGTATCCCCTGGCTGGATGCACATCTGCCGAAGCGCAGAGTGATCCGGAACCTCGTCCTTTCGTGGACGGTCCTGGGCATGCGGTCGCGCCGCCTGCACTTGGTTGGACAACCTGCGGTCAGCAGCTGCTCGCCGCCACGTCGTCGGCCGCGCGCGCTCCGACGCGAGCAATCGCGAATGGACGGACGGCATCGGCGTAGCGGTCGAAGATGCGGGCGAACCGGACTGGTTCATCGATCGAGGCGACGATGATTGCCGCATCCGTCGAGTCCATACCTCGTTGTTGTCCGCACGCCCCCGAGCGTTCACCGTCACCCCAGATGACGGACGTCACTGCCGGGCCGTGTGACGACCGCTGCACACGACCGCCCATAGCCGTGCGCAGGGAGACAGTAGCAATGGGCGCATCGCCGGCATTCCGATCACAACCGACCGTCCCATAACGCGCGGCCAATCACCCGCGTAACCGCGTCACCTATGTGCCGTACGCGGATGCTGTCTGCGATCGCGGACGACGTCCGAACGGCGCCGTCCGATATCGCGCGGCCGGAGGCCGGTTGGGGCATCCGATAGATGCCGTTCAAGGTGCTCGCGTACCCTGTCCGCCAGTCACGATGAGTGACCAAGTGGCCATCTGTGGGCAACTCCAGTTGGCCGTCAGTGGGCAGATGCTGCTGATCGCCCACACTCGCCTCGTCGCTACGGAAGGGTCGGGTGTGGACGTACAGATTATTATCCGAGGGGGAACAGTTTCGTCGCGTTACGTTACAGTGGTTGCCGATGACGATCCCCGGCAAGGGCGGCCGGCCCCGAAAGTGGCGCTCCGATGGCGACCGGGTCCGCGCCTATCGAGCGCGACAACGTGGCGAAGCTGAACCCGTTGCCGTCGCCCAAGCCCTCGACGACGGCGACGAGCTCGCCGAAACCTGGGACGTGGTCCGTCAACTCGGCGAGCGACTCGATCAGGCCCGCACCGTCGAGCAGCAACTCCGACACGAAGTCAGCAGTGCCCGTCGTGAGATGGACCGGCAACAACGACAATTCAGCTGGATTGAACGTGCCAACGAGCAGGCCCGCGCCGAACTCGAAGAAACCCGCCGCGAACGCGACGCGCTGACCGTTCAACTGGCAGCCGTCAGGACTCGTGTCCATGTTCTCGAAACTGAGACACGCGCAACCAACGAGGCGCAGTGGTCGTCCCCGGTTCGCACTGACGTGATCTCCCCGTCGCCATTGTCGAGAGCGCAACGACGTCAGCTCGAACGCGAGCAGCAACGCCGCCAACGAGACCGTTGAGCCAGCTGCTTGTTGGTCTTGAGACGACTCACAGCTCCCCGCCATGGCGAGCGCGACCTCAAGACTGACGCCGGCTCTACCAGACCAAGCACACCGTGAGCGTCATCATCGTGTCCGCACCCGAGTCCAGCGAGGCGGCGCTGCGCAACGGCTATATCCTGGTCGAGCCCGCCGACTCGTCGGGCGCTGCGCCACCTGGATGTGCGAGACCAACGGGTAGACCAGCGCTCACGGTCGTTCGCGGCTACGGCCGCTTGAATGCCGAGCTGCTCGCGTTCGTCGACGAGCAAGCGAAATCGCTGAGCGGCTTGCTGCGCACTCGTTGCGCCGCATGAGCGATCTGGGACATCGGCTGTCGGTTGCACCTGCATTCCACAATCCAAGCAGAGGGGTGTTGCAGCCAAGCCCGTTCAAACGGTGCGCTGAGACAGACCCCGACGAACGAGAAGCGCGTTTCTATGTCCAACGTTGGTTCCGCGCCAGGCACCCAGGGCTGGCCAGGACCTTGGCGCCGACCGCGGCGGCGTCCATCGAGCGCGGCGGAAGCGCATCGAGCGCATCCTGCACGACGACTTCGTGTTCAACGAGCGCGATTGAGTTCATTCGCGATCACTCGACCGCGACGACGCGTTGTCGATCAACGTGGTCCTCGGTCGAGCCGACGAGCTGTAGGGCATCCCCAAACAAACGTTCCTACTTGGGCTTGTCCGCTCGCCCTGACCCTGACGTGCCTGCATGGTCAGGCCGCGCCGGATTCCCCCGTCGAGGACACTTCTGACACTGAGGGCAGGTGCGATGCTCGCACGGCTAGCTTCCAGGTAGTGGTGTGCGCGCTTGATCGAGGAAGTTGAATTGGTCGCGCCGGGTACTCGTCGGTCGATGTTGTCCAATCGTGGCAAGGACACGATTCCAGAGGTGCGCATTCGATCCGCGTTGCATCGTCGGGGGTTCCGATTTAGTAAGCACGTTCGACCGCTGCCGGACCTCAGATGCACGGCCGACATCGTGTTTCCCCGACTCCGAATCGCTGTGTTCGTTGACGGGTGCTTCTGGCATGGCTGCCCGATGCACGCAACACGTCCGGCGACGAATGCTGAGTGGTGGGCTGCCAAGCTGGACCGAACCGTTCAGCGTGATCAGCACAACGTCGAGGTGTTGGAGGCAGCGGGCTGGGTGTGCGTCCGGGTTTGGGAGCATCAGAGCGTCGATGAAGTGTGTCAACTTGTCGGCAACGCTGTCACCCGTCGGAGAACCTAGTTACACCCTTGTAGTACGCTTGACCCATGGCCTCTGTTATTGACCTCTTCGCCGGGTGCGGTGGGATGACCGAGGGGTTTCGGGTGTCGGGCCTCGGGTTCGAGCCGGTGGCCGCGGTGGAATGGGAACTTGCCGCGGCGGCGACGTACGCGGTCAACTTCGGTGAGTCGCATACGTATTGGGAGGACATCGCAGATTTTGAGGTGCCGGGTCGGGCTGACGTCGTGATCGGAGGTCCGCCGTGCCAGGGCTTTTCGAATCTGGGCAGCAAGGACGTCAACGACCCTCGGAACAAGCTTTGGAAGGAGTACATGCGGGTTGTGCTTGAAGCCAATCCCCAGGTGTTCGTTCTCGAAAACGTCGAACGGTTCAGCAAGAGCACCGAGTTCGCACTATTGATGGATGAACTCGCAGGCGGTCGGTTGCGCAAGTGGACGCACTTCGACACGGCCGTTCTGAATGCGGCTGACTTCGGTGTGCCGCAACGCCGACATCGCACGATTGTGATCGCGTCTCGCGTCGGTCCGATCTCACTACCGAAACCGACGCATTCACGCAACGGTGCAGACGGTCGACCACCATGGCGAACGGTCCGCGATGCCATCGCCGATCTCCCCGCGATGCCATCGACAACAGAGATCCCGAACACGTACGTGGAGCTGCTGGGCGAGGTCGTCCCCGGGGTGTTCAAACCGAACCAGATCCACTTCGGTCGGAACCCGAGCCAACGGTCGCTTGACCGGTACGACCACGTGCCTCCGGGTGGCGGCAGGTTCAACCTTCCGGATCGGTTGCTGCCCGACTGCTGGCGCAACAAGCCAACGGGAACGACCGATGTCATGGGTCGAATGCGGTGGGACATGCCCAGCCTGACGATTCGTACCGAGTTCTTCAAGCCGGAGAAGGGCCAGTATCTCCACCCACAATGGGATGAGGACGATGCCGGTTCCCGCGTCAACCGCGTGATCACTCATCACGAAGCGGCTCGCTTGCAGACCTTTCCTGACGACTTCGTGTGGTGCGGCACAAAGACTGAAATCGCTCGCCAGATCGGCAACGCCGTGCCACCGCGTCTAGCGGAGGCCGTGGCTCGCGAGGTCTTCGCAAGACTCAAGTAGCCCCAGGCCCGGCCGGGGTCAGCATCACCTCTTGAACGAGAGCGTCGTAGTCGCGCAGACGCCGCTGCCGAACGAGGCGCTGCAACGTAACCAGCGGTGACCAACCCGTGCCATTCAACGCGCGACGCTCGCGGTCGAGATCGTGCGCTGCCTCGACAAGACTGCCGAGATCGAGGTGGTAGACACAGTCGACGGAACCGGAGCCATCAGCGAGCAACGCGAGCATCGCAGGGCGAGGTTCCATCGTGATCGCTGCGAAGTGCGGCATCCGACCCCGTCGCTGGCTCACGAGCTTGGTCCCTTGCGACAGGCAGTCCTGAGCACGGTCGGTCCGAAGCGTCCACTTCGACGACAACCCGATTCGGAGTTCGGCCGGCGGGCTCGCGCCGGCGACCGCGATGTCCATCTTGAGCATGGATTCGGATGGAAGGTTGTCGAGCAGATTTCGCAGAACGTCGGTGTTCAACTCCATTTTGCCCTTGACAAACTCGAGCCGCTGAATGATCCAGCCAAGCGAAGGATTGCCTTGTAGGGCTTCAACGACAGCATCCACCTGGTCGGGGAGTTCGGACCCCACCGTCGACGCCCTACGCGCGGTCGCTGCCGCGGCGAGATGCTCGTACTGCGAGAAGGCGGACGCGGACTTGGACCGATCGATGTATAGGTCCGGGCGTCGAGCGGCGAGGTCCTTGACGATCAGTTCCTCCATGAGTGAACCGATGCCGGCCGGCTCCGGGGCCTCGGCCGGCACGCCCATTCGCCCGAAGAGCGCGTGGCCGAGATTCACGGATTGCGTGTCATTCGAGTCCGACGTGTTCGGTCGGCCGTCTCGATAGCCGCAAAGGTCGCGTACGAAGGGGGCTGGCACCCTCGTAGCCTGCCAGGTCGGTGCTCCGATGACTGGCACCACGAACCGGGCAAGCGGCCTGACGACATGCTCCGCTGAGTGTGCAGGGCGACCGGGGTGCGTGGGCATGGTAGTGCGTCTAATCGGGCGCCCGAGGTCGAAGATCGAGCCGTGGTCTCTTCACAGATGAGCTGCAACCCTCACGGACCGAGAATCAGCGGAGTTCGTGCTATCTGGCGGCGCCGCTCGAGCGGCGTCCCCACTCCTTGTGGCTATTGAGGTCAGGGCTGATCGCGTCGAGATGGATTCGCTGGTTTGTGAACTGCGCTGGGCCGCCAATGAGGGGCGCCATCTGCTGTCGGAGGGCATGCTCTCGACTCAGGGGCCCGCGGTGCTCAGGGGCCTTTGTTTCGTCGAGCGCCCATGCGTAGAGTCCCATTACTGAGAAGGTACAGACCGGGCGTAGCGGACGCGGCTCAATTCCGCTGCGCCGTCACGACCTCGTCAGGGCGCAACACTCACTTACAATTCGTTCGTATTGCCGGCCGATCATTCCAACCGACGGAGTTCGCCGCTTCCGGTCCGCTGCCCCGGCGACTCCGGCGGGGAATGCTCCGGCAGTTGGACGCACGGGCTCAGGTCACTCTCCCGGCCACAAACTCGTCGACGATATCGCTGTACACGTCGTCGCCGAGAACGAAGAAGTCAAACAGAACTAGGAGTGGGGCAACAATCACTTTGACGTTTTCAACGAGATGTGCGTCCAGTTCAGCCAGCGTGCAGACCAGCGTCGATGTCACACCATCTTCGATGGTGGTTCGAGTGTCGAACGCCATTGAGGCGCTTGCGGCGAGGTATCGACGCGGAGTCTGTGATGCCGGGTTCGGAGATCCAATAAATATTGGATAGGATGTAGCGATGCCCCGCCCTGCTGCAACTGATCGTTCGGAGCGGAGGGTCGAGTGGCTGGTGACGCTGCTGTTCAGCGACTTCCCACGCGATGGCGAAACGATCGCCGAGGTGGCGCGTTCTGCCGGACTGGGGCACGAGACGGTTCGACGTCTGCGGCTGCACCCTGACGGCAAGGATCGGTCCGGGCCCGGCTTCTTCGTCGTCGCCGCGATCGCCCGCGCGCGGGGAATCTCGCTCGACCGCCTCGCCGAGTCGACGGTACCCGTTCAGCCGATTCGGCAGGACTCGTGATGGGCGGCCAGGATGCACGTGGGCCGAACAGTCAGGGGAGGGCGAGGGTGCCAACGGCGACGACGATCTGTGGCGCTGCACACGCCCTCGGCGACATCCTGAGGTTTCCCCTCGTTGCCGTGCGGATCGATGGAGCTTCGATGTTGGTCGGCTTCGAGCTTGATCTGATCGAGCATGGGCGGCGAACACGCGTGGGCGTCGGCGCGCTGACCTCCGCCGAACTCTTGCACGGGATGTGGCTCTTGCCGAGCGGTGTACCGGTTCCGTTCAGCGCGCTCCCGCCGAAGAAGATCGAGCGGCTACGTGCGGCATCACATTCGGTGGCCGAGACGCGCATCGGCTTCGAAAGGCTCTACTCGCCGCCCGGCGTCGTTCGCTCCGTGGCATTCGTTGGTCGCAACGCTGAACGCTTGGTCCAACGTTCGATCCGCTTCACCCCTATCTTCCAGCGCGTCGCCGTCGTGGTGGATGGCAGCAAGCCGTTGTCGGCTCGCGTCGAGTGCACTGCGAGAGAGTGGGCTGTGGGGATCGTCGAGGTGAACTCAGGAGCGGCGAGGTGCGCTCTGTCTGCCGGCCCAGCTGAGACTGGGGTGCCGAGCGTCTACCGGTGGTGGATGGCTGAGCTCGCCTACCAGAGCTGGCTCTATGAGAACACCCAACTCGTGAGCTGAGGCTTCGGCGAAGCCGGCCCATGGATTCCGGCCAGACCATAGCGAGACATCGCGGAGCGACAGGCGTTCACGAATTCCGCAGTGCGATCGTCAGGGTCAGCGTTGAGGACGAACTCACCGAAGTCGGCGAGCGCGTTCATGTTGTGCCACGTGGCATCGAAATCTCTGTCGAGGTAGCGAGCGAGCGACTCGCCGCGACAGCACTGGAGCGGGCAACCGAGCTGTGCACCCGCAGCGCTCCACCCGGCGATCTCGGCGGCCCGGTACCAGTCCAATACCGATCTCACGAAGACACGTGCCGTGTTGTCCACCACTCGGCGTGCCTTCATGCCCGTAGCAACGAAGTGTCGAGTGGACGTGGACAGACCCATCGCCGAGTGTCCGCCGCCGATGGCAACTGCGCCGAGGCCGCCATGGTCGCAGCGGAGGATGCTGAGGTGCGGCGCGCGGCCTGCGAGCGACCGAAGCCCTGCCACCGCCCCCTTGATGGCGAGCGGGTCCCGCGGGTCGGCGAGCACAAGTGCTGCGGGGCGCTCGGCGGCGATGAGAGCCTCGGTCAACGCGGCATGCCGCTTGGCGAGCCACCGACCATCGATCGCGAGGAGAATCGTCGCGTCGAGGTCCGCAGCCATGCGCGCCTGCTCCGCAATCACGGTCAGCATCTGCGAGTCATCATCCTTGTCCCAAGGAACGAATACTCCGGGAAGCAGCAACCGGTCGGCCCCAGCGCGATGCTGTGCAGACACCCACCTGTCGGCCGGTAGCTCCAGGCCCGCGTAGCCCGTTCCATCGAACAGCACAGGCTTCGCGAACCCGCCCGCACGCAGCTTGTTGATGGTGTCTGGACCCTTCGGCCCGGCGATGGTGATCGCGTCACCAAACTCGGCGGCCTGCGTGATGCGCCCGAGATTGGAGGCCGTGACGTAGAGCGAGAACGACGGAAGCATCGTCACTTGAAGCTTCGTTGCACCTGCCGCGTTGGTCATGCGAGCACTCCTTGCTCAGCGAGAAGCGCACGAACCTTTGGAACGTGAGCGCGATGCAACTTCCAGTTCTTCTTGTCCCGCTGCACCCGCCCGAGTACGACACTGGGATGGACCTCATAGCGCTCCGCGGTAGCAACGATCGCGGGCAGGGTCGTCGAGCTGATCTCGAATCCGCCAGGGAAGAGCCATGCGGAGGCCTGGCTGTTGGCGGCGATCTCGTTCGGGTCGCTCTGGGTCTCCATGAGATCGTCGTCGACGATGGCGGGAGTGTCCGGCGAGATGTGCCCATGGACGAGGTGAGCGCACTCGTGGAGGAGGGTGAAGAGGAGTCCGTCGAAGCGGTCGCCGCGAGTCGTTAGGCCGATTACGGGTCGACCGTCACCGAGGAAGGTGACGGCGCCGTCGAGTTTGCCGCCACGAAGTCCTTCGGCAACGACCAGGATCACCCCGCATTCGGCGAGGCGGGGCTGGAGCTCTGGTAGCTTGCTCGGGCCTGCGCGAAGTGCCCGCGGTAGGTCGAGCGACAGCGACGCCAGCTTCGTTCGGTCGAATGTCGAGACCGTTCGAGTGGCGGCGACTGTTCGAACGTGGGCGAGCCACGCGGTCTGCTCGAGTGTGATCGGCTTCGTGGTGTTAGCGCGTCGTGCTGCGAGGGCGAAGCGTGGCTGCTCATCGAGTGAGTCGACGTCGAGGAATCGGCGTACCGCCTCTTCGACGGCGTCGAGATCGTCGGTGTCGGGCAGCCATCCCCTGCCGCGTACCTCGGCGAGGGGGAGCAGGTTTCGCAAGCGGGCGCGTCGTGCGACGGGTGTCATGGATGTCGAGGAGTTCGTGCGTGTGCGCTGGTCGAAGAGCCGGTAGTTGGTCTGGAGGTTCAGCCAGAGGGCCGGCGTTGTGCCGAGTGCTTCGCTCAAGGCGAATGCGGTCTCGGTTGTGATCTCCTTCTTGCCGTTCAGAATCTCCGAGACTGCCTGGACTGGCCGGCCGATGATCTCGGCGAACTCGGTGACGGTCCAGCCGCGCTCGTCGAGCTCGTCGCGGAGGTACTCGCCAGGAGCGAATACTTCAGCGGGTGTGTAGGTCATGGTCATCGGTCCGAACCTCCTTCCTCAGTGGTAGTCGATGATTTCGATGATGATCAGGAGGCGTCCCTGTGCGTCGGATTCGATGCGCAGGATGAGCCGCCACTGCTGGTTGAGCCGTATCGAGTGTTGTCCGGCTCGACCGCCGGACAACTTCTCGAAGTGGAGTGCCTTGTAGCTCCGCAGGTCGACTTCCGACTCCGCCGCGGCGAGGAAGCTGACCTTCTTCCGGTAGGCCTTGATGAGGTCTGGTCCGAGTTGAGGCAGCACGAAGTCCGGCTCCCCGTAGAGGCGTCGAAGGTCGTCATCCTCGAACTCGAATCTCATCCTTCACACCTTCACCCTATAGGTGAAATCAATCAATCGCAAGACGTTATCGGGTCGGGTGCCCGATTGACGACATCGACCAGATCACGGTGTGGCGATTTCTGCGGCCGGGCGAAGAGAACGTGAGCCGTCGTCGCACGCTTCGACGGGTGTCGCGTACGGCCCGACCAGGCAAAGACTCGTCGAGCCTGCGTCGATGGTGAAGCCGTACCAGCGATCGAGACCGGCCTCTCCGTCTGCGCCGAACTCGATGACGTCACCGAGGTGGGTGAGCGGGTGGATCGCCCAGCCGCGACCGCTTGGGTGGCGCCGGATTGAGAATGGCTGCATCACGTACTCGGTGGGGACACCGTCAGCGGCGGCGACGTCCTCCGGTTCAACGGTGCCGGTGAATCCACTCCAACCGCCAGCCAACAGATCGGCGAGTTCGTCGATGTAGTCGTCGAGCGTGATCTCGGCCGATCGTGATGCGTCGAAGTCTGGCGTGAACCGGCTACCTGGTTCACCGACGCGCAACTTCATCGCGGTGCCCCCTTTGACAACGCTTGGCGGCAGCATTTGTCCGACGGCCACGTTCGCGATTGCGCGCATGATGCGCCGCACCGGTTGGTTCCTCGCAGCTGCCTCGCTGTCAATCCGAGCTTGAAGCGACCGAAGGTTGGAGGGCGGTGTGTCGCGTTTGGTGTTCATCCGTCGTGGCCGATCGCGTCGAGTACCCGTTGAACTTCACGTGTACGGAGCAGCCCGGTTCTCTTGGCTGTGGCGACAGCGTCGAGGAGCCGGTCGCGCATGATCATGTCGCGGCAGTCGATGAGTGCACACGCGACTGTCGCTGAGGGCACCCCCTCGTACACGGTGAGGTCGGCCGGGTCGATCTGTTGGCGGACGACCTCGACGAAGTCGGGCACCCGCGCACGCGCCCGGTGTGGCGTACCGATTCTGATCCGTCGCGGGTTCACCTGTGCGAGTTCATGGAATGCCAGCACGGCGTCGTGGGTCAGGTAGGCGTCGGCACCGACTCGCAACACGGCCTCCATGAACTGGTCCCGGCCGGTTCGTGGTTGGTCGTCGAATCTCCACAATCCGTAGGCGACATGCAACAGTCCGCCTGTTGCTGCCAACTTCGGTAGCTCGACCGGTGGGATCTCCAATTCGGTGGCGTCACGGGTGGTGACGTAGCCATACTGATCTGCAGCGTGAGCGGCGAGCCGTCGCCGGTAGGTGTCAACGAGCATCTCAACCTCCTCCGAGTATCTGTCACAACTCTACCAAAAACAGTAGAGTTGTGACATGCTTTGAACGGCGGATGTAGGGGACAGCCGGAGCAGATCGCGTCGCGGTGGTAGCGGCGTGGTAGCAGCGCTGGCCGAATCGGGGCGGAAGTCAGCGAACGTTGGCGGATGACCGACCCGCGAACACCGTGCTCAGCCGTACTTTCGCGGACAACGACGACCAACGGCGAACGCTTCGAAGGCGTTTCCTAAACCGTGTGTCGCAGGTTCGAATCCTGCCGGGGCACACAAATACCTGATCTCGAGGACCCTCGGAGGGCGAACTCGGTGCTGCTCAACGTGACTCCATGTGATCAAGAGCGTCGGTATCTGGGCTGTGTGTCTCGATCACTTGCTGTTCAGTTTCGACCGGTCTGTTCGATCGCCAGGCGTATCGCGGTCGCGCAAATCCGACTCGATTTTCAGGTGGTGCCCAGGATCACTCAGCAACCACCGGCGCTCGCATGGTGACGGCGTACCGTTGGTGGCTTGAGGTGTTCACCCGGCCCGTATCGCGATCACGTTCGGTGAGCTTCGCCCTTCCTGCTGGCGTCGGCGACGAGCGGACGGTCAACCCAAACTGCCCGGCCCTGAGTCCAGGTCAACTTTGGAGGTCTTCGTGGACGCCGATATGAGTATCTCGCGACCCCTGTGAGTTGGCGCTTATCGATGCTTGAGAGTATCGATGGTGTGGTTGTCACGCTGTCCCACATTGGTACATCGTGCATGGGCGATCCGCGCTGACACTTATCGGCATGGTCGCACGAAGTGTCGGCCAGGGGAACTATCGATCGTTCGTGTGATGTATCTCTGGGGAGGAGGGTGAGATGTCGAGTCGACTGCGGTTGTCGCCGCGTTTGGCAATCGGCTTCGTTGTTTTCGTTCTCCTCGTCCTGTCCGAGGTCACCCACAGTGGTTCATTCTTTTCGAAGTCGACGCTGTCGACGCTCACCCCGTTCGTTGGCGTGATGTTGATCGCGTCGCTCGGCCAGGCTTTGGTTATCGGTGCAGGCGGCATCGATCTGAGCATCCCGTCGACAATGACATTTGTTGGCGTCATGATCTTGAAGTTCTCCCAATCTGAGAACAATCGGCTCGTCGTCGCTTGCCTCGCCGCGGTCGGCGTGTGCGCGGTTATTGGCCTCGTGAATGGGTTGCTGGTCGAGCATCTGCGGCTGAACCCGTTTGTGGCGACGCTGGCTGTCGGTCAGATCGTGGCAGGCACTGCTCGCTACTTCAGGGGTCCCGTTCCAAAGTTCACCCGCGTACCACCTGAGCTGGTTGATCGCACGCGGTGGAATCTCGACGGGATCAGCGTCGCACTGATTGCGGCGTTGGTGCTCATGCTGGTTGGAACGATGGTGTTTCGGTCGACCGTTTGGGGTCGCCGCCTGGTGGCAAGCAGCGCGTCGAAACCAGCCGCCACGCTGATCGGTATGAGCGCGTCAACGTATCGGGTGATCACATACGTGGCGTCTTCGATGTTGGCTGGAATCGCAGCAGTGCTGCTGTCTGGGCAACTCGGAGCGCCCGATCTATCACTCGGCGGGCCGTACCTGCTCGCGACTGTCGTGTCCGTGGTTCTCAGTGGTGCCGCTCTGAGCGGCGGGCGAGTCGACCTGATCGGCGTGTCGCTCGGCGCAGTGTTCATCACCGTCCTCAACCACGACCTCCGAGTACAGGGCTACTCGTCAGGATTTGCCCAACTCGTCCAAGCGATCGTGCTCGGAGGCGGGTTGGCGCTCGTCTACATCGTACGCAACAGAAGTTCGTTGCTTCGACACGTCGGCTCTCTCACGCGATCTCGCATGTCGAGCCGGCCGGCATCAGCCATCAAATGAACCAACCAAGGGGGAACCCAACATGAAAGCCACCACTCATCAGACCTCAAGTCGATCGAAGTCGATCCGTCGACTCGCGATCGCCTCGACATTCGCGATCGTGCTCGCCGCGTGCGGTGACGATGACGAACCGGGCGCCTCCTCGACGCCAGCTGCGACGGATACCGCGCCCGCCGCGACCGAGAGCGTCTCGGCGACAGAAGCGTCGGTGAGCGGAGAAGCCGATCCGGCTGCCGTGAGTGCCTTGATCACCAAGGTATTTCAGCAGGAGATGGATCCCGCCGATGTTCATCCTTTGATTGTGGAAGCGCTCGGTCGCGCCACCGTCGAACTGACGCCGGAGCAACTCGATACCGCATACACCTGCTGGGAAGGCTCCGACTGCACAGTGCCTGGCGGCGGCGACGCTGTGCTCGCGATCGTGGACTCGTTTGGCGGTAATACATGGCGTCGTATCTCCAAAATGGAGACGATTTTACAGGCGCTCACGTACCCGGAGATTGGTCGCATTATCTCGACAGATGCCAACTTCGACCTGCCGACTTACCAGTCACAAGTCCGTGGAGCTGTGGCCCAGGGAGCGAACCTGCTGGTGGGCTACAACGACTTTGGTGATGCCATGGCACCGACGTACAAAGATGCGCAGGATGCAGGCGCGTTCGTGTCGATCTACGTCGGCCCAGTCCCGTCGGCTGGTGTTGACGCGATCGTGACCCAGATCGTTACCGACACCTGCGGGGCTGGAACAGATATGGCGAACGCGGCGATCGAGCTCACCGGCGGCACTGGAAAGATTGCCTTCTTCAACGGCACACCAGGCAATCCACAGGGCGCTGCGTGGAACAAGTGCACACTCGATCAGCTCACTGCCGAAGGTGGTGGCGTCGAGCAAACCTTTGCCGCCGACACATCCTGGACTCCTGCCGGAGCAGCAGAAGCCGCATCGGCGTTGATCGCGACTGGTGATCCTGTCGATGCGATCCTGTACGACTACGCCGACCCGCTTCCCGGTGTCGTCGATACCTACGTCCAAGCTGGAGAGAAGCCACCAGCGCTTATCACCTGGACGATGAACAACGACCTGTTCCGAGTCTGGGAAGAGGCGCAAGGTACCGACGGCGCTTTCGAGTTGTATTACACGAGCGGATTGAACTGGGTGGCTCGTGTATCGGTGACCGCTGTCGTGAACGCCCTCAACGGGAACCCAAGCGACGCTGTGATCCTGTACCCGCTTCCCTTCGTTCCTGCCAAGGCCGGAATGTACGAGGCAGACAAGCCCGGTGACTTCCCGGGCACGGCGATCGTCCCAGCTGAGCTGCTGGTGAGGATGATCGGCTGATCCAGTTGACCCCGATCTGGCCTGGGTGACCTCCGCAAGCCGGAGCCACCCAGGCCAACGGTGGGGGTCTTCGGCCGTGACCACCGAGGTCTACCCCCAAGTATGCCTGCCAGTCCGAGAGCGAACGAACCAATGACCACAGACATCGCTGAGATCCCAGCATTGCCCAATCCACTTTCTGATGATTCAGACGGCGCGGCAGCATTGGTCGTCCGAGGGATCAGCAAGCGCTTCGGAGTCGTTCAGGCGCTCGCCGACGTTTCGTTGCGGTTGATACCCGGTGAGATTCACGCGCTCGTGGGTGAAAACGGTTCGGGCAAGTCGACGCTTGTCAAGATCATTGCCGGCACCTTGGTTTCCGACGCCGGGAGCGTCGAGATCGCCGGCCAAGAAATGCTTCGCTCGACTCCGCGTCAATCACGCCGGCTCGGCACCCACACCGTCTTCCAAGACGGCTCGATGGTCGACGAGTTGTCGATCGCACAGAACATGTTCATCGGTTCCGAACCTGAGCACCGGCCGGCCTACGGTGCGATTGATGGTTGGGCGGCACAAGTGTTGTCCTCACGTGGCGTCGACGCGGATCATCCGGCGACGCGAGCGGCTGCGGTCGCGCCTGGCGATCGTCAACTCATCGAGATCGTTCGGGCGGTCAACGGACAACCTGCGGTGCTCATGCTCGACGAGGCAACGTCGGCGCTCGACGCGACCGGTGTTGACCATGCTCTGCGGCTCGTGCGAGACGCTGCCGCAGCCGGGGCGGCGGTGCTGTTCGTGACACACCGACTCTCCGAGGTGTTTCGAGTGGCTCACCGCATCACCGTGCTCCGAGACGGAGTTTGGCAAGGCACATTCGAAGCGACAGAGATCGATCAACACAGCCTGGTCGAGCGAATGGCCGGCGCTAGCGTCGATGTCGAGTTCCCGAACCGAACCACGGTCCTCGACCCATCCGCAGTTGCCATCACGGCAACGAATCTGAGTGGACCAGGGCTCGGGCCGCTGAGTGTGACGGTGCGTCGCGGGGAGATCGTCGGCGTGGCGGGTGCCGACGGC
>JANOTN010000084.1:0-3491 GCA_031416375.1 Ilumatobacteraceae bacterium | reverse complement strand
CCAGTTCGCTCGGCGCGGGCAGGGGCCCGAGTGCTCGCCGGCGATGGCCGTGGAGGATTACTTCAGCACGGGGCCGGTGTTCGAGCGGCCGGTGTTCGACGCGGTGATGGCGCACGTTCGCACGCTGGGCGAGCCGTTCCTGGAGCCGGTGTCGGTGGGCGTGTTCCTGAAGCGCGACGGCACCGGAGTGCTGCAGCTGCGCCCGATGACGAAATGGGTGGCGCTGTGCCTGTTCATGCCACGCACCGTGCAACACCCGAAGGTGGCGCGCAAGCCGATCGCGGCGGGTCGCACGGTGTACCACGTGGTGAACCTTGGTGGCGCCCAAGACGTGGACGACGTGGTGCGTGGGTGGATCACCGAGGCCTGGGAGGCTGCCGGCTGACGGCGGTTCATTGCCGCAATGCGGCGGCCTACGCTTGCGGTATGTGCCGCAACATCACCACTCTGCGGGGACTCGAGCCGGGGGCGACACCGGATGAGATCGAGGCTGCCGCCCGCCAGTACGTTCGCAAGATCAGCGGCGTGCAAAAGACGTCACCCTCCACGGACGGCGTGTTCGAGGCGGCCGTCGCCGAGATCGCTCACATCACCGCACACCTGCTGGCCGACCTGCCGCCACGCAAGCAACCGCCGCCCACGCTGCCCCCGCTGCGGCGCATCAAGGCCAGCCGTCCGCCCGCGCAGGCAGACGCTTAGTACCGCCAAATTCTGCGCTCGGGTAGGGCATTGGGATCGATGCAGCTAGTCGCCGTCAACGAATAGGCAGAAGGGGTGGCCTGCTGGGTCGAGCATGATGCGAAGACCCGTGCGGTCACGGTCCGCCGGCTGATGCAGTGCCTCGTTGCCTCCGCACTGGAGAACAAGTCGTACGGCTGCCTCGAGGTCGCTCACGAGGACTTCGAAGTGCATCATCTTCGACTGGTGTTCGGGCTGCTCGGGCCAGACCGGGGGCTCGTAGGCGTCCTCTGCCTGGATGTTCAGGCTGATGCCGCCCTGAGGATTGCGGAGTTGCAACCAGCCCGCGCCGTCGCGGGCGGTGACCTCCCATCCGAGCAGTCGCGAGTAGAACGCGCCGAGCACTTCGGCGTCGGAGCAGTCGACGGTTAGCGTCGTCCAACTGATCGACGGGATCGCTGTCATGACGTGAGTCTCGCGCCGACCGACTCCGCACCCGCTCAACCGGCGGTCGGGGACGATCCCTACAGGGTGGGCTGAGCGATATGGGGCACCCGGCAAGGGCCGCAGAGCGGCGGGCCGAAATACCAACCGCTACGGGCGGTGCTTGACGAGGACCTGCTCGTTGTAGCTGATGCCGTGCTCGACGGTGCGAACCAGACGGTCGGTCACGGTCCACCCCGCCGCCTCGTAGAAGGCGATCGCAGCGAGGTTTTCGACCCTGGCATGCAACTCGAAGTCCGAGTGGCCGCCGGCGGCGATCATCGCCTCACCCTCCGCGAGTAAGCGGCGACCGAGGCCCATGCCTTGGTGGTCTGGCTCGACGAACAGGTGGACGAGCTGGTGGCCGCTGACCGTGAAGTGCCCGATCGGCACGCCATCGACGACGGCTACCCGCGTCTGGAACTCAGATTCCGGCTGGAACCAGGCGTGCAGTTGCTGCCTGGTGCCTTCTCGGTCCGGGGCCGCAAACTCGCCCGCGAGCAGCTGCGAGGAGTACGTGCTCGTGAAGCAGCGGTCGTGATAGCACTCAACTGCATCAGCGTCGTCGGGGGTCGCCGCGCGGATCTCGATCGCGTCCATATGTCGATACTGACACGCAGCCGAGAACGGGTGGCAGTCCCTCCGCCCATATCCGCAGCTGTCCCCGTGGCCCCCCGGCGCGGAGCTTGGTCTCGGCTCACCTGTTCGTAGAGGGGGCACAGCGGCTCCTGGGCACGCACGACCAGACGCGCCCGTGGTCGATCCGACCGTTTAGCGCGCATCTCGTTGCGCTGTGGCTACGACGTACCGGCTCGTTATCTGAAAGCCCGCCGGGTCTTCGTTCCCGTCTTCCAAGATCTGCAATAGGCGAGCACGGAGCGCATCGGCCTGGCCCAGGCGCTCGAGAACGGCGAGACCCGCTACGGCCATCGGGTGTTCCCGTGACTCCCCGTCGAGATACGCACTCGGGGACGTGTCGCTGAACGACAGGCTGTGCTGTTCGACGTCGACCGTGAACCCGTGGGGCGCGAGGAGCGCGGACAAGGCGTCACGGTCGTGCCATGCGAACAGGTGCGACGGTGGCGGAGCGCCGACCGCTTGTCGCACCGCGTCGGCGGCGGCGGACGTGAATTCCATCAGCGTGCCCTGCGGGACCCATGCGCTGAGGACGATCCGCCCGTGCGGTTTCAGTACGCGAGACATCTCCGCTGCGGCAGCAATGGCATCAGGGGCGAAGATGACGGCGAAGACCGACACGATCGCATCGACGCTCGCATCGCCAATCGGGAGCGAGGCGGCATCGCCATTCAGCAAGGTGATGTCGGCACCTTGGCTCGCCGCCTGCACGCCGGCCACGTCGAGCAGTCGAGAGGCCGGATCGACGCCAGTGACGTGGGCACCGCAGGCGGCGGCGAGCAAGGCCGCATTTCCGGTGCCGCAGCCCAGATCGACGACGTGCTCACCCTCCTGCAGCGACGCCCTCTGAACGACGACGCGAGCAGCTGGCAGCAGCCGCTCGGCTGTGCTCTCGTATCGGCCGACCCCCCAATCCGGAGTCCGCTGCTGCGTCCGATCCTCGGTCACCGGTGAAGGGTACTGCACTTGGTGGGAATGGTCCGACGTCGTGTACGTCTGCTTCGACCTGCTTCGAGGTTACGGCCACGCGTGACAGCGCGTAGCTGCCGCTCGGTGCTACCTGGCTCGCGCCGTCGGAGAGCGCATAACAACGGCTGCGGAACCGGCAGCGAGGATTTGGGGTGTTGACCGAATCGTTGTGTTCGGTCAGCGTGTGAGTGGGGTGTCCGGCCGGGTCTGCCCCGACTTTTACCGGCTGACGTCTTTGGACTGTCTTGATAACGATCCGTCGGCCCGGTCCGGGCACCCCTTCTCGACACCGATCAGTCGGACGGAGTGACCTACTAGGAGCCTGTCGTAAAGGCCCATCGCTGTCCTGTCCATCGTTGCGACGGTGTGGTGTCAAACCTCACGAGAGACGATCAACGAAAGGATTGACGATGACTATGACATCACGAATCACGGGCGGTGTCGACACCCACCTCGACGTTCATGTCGCCGCGGCGCTCGACGAACGTGGCGGACTCCTCGGCGTCGAATCATTCGAGACGACACCATCGGGTTACGCCGAACTGTTGAGTTGGCTGATCTCGTTCGGTGAGATCGAGCTGGTCGGAATCGAAGGCACCGGTTCCTATGGTGCCGGACTAGCACGATTCCTGCACCGCCGCGGTGTTGCGGTGGTTGAGGTGGATCGACCGAACCGGCAGCGTCGCCGGCGGCGCGGCAAAAGCGACCCGCAAGACGCGATCACT
>JANOTN010000083.1:0-1522 GCA_031416375.1 Ilumatobacteraceae bacterium | reverse complement strand
GCGTTCCCCGGTAAGCGACGTCGTCGCCCCACCGATGCCGTCTCGGCACCGATCAATCTTGACGACGTTCGCGAGGTCGTCAGTGTCTGACGATCTCGAAACTGCGCCGCGTTCGCGTCGCGTCGCGCCGATCGTTGTAGGTGTGGTCGCACTGGTGATGGCGTCGTTGTTTTGGTTGCTGCTAGCCGCCGACACCAGCGTCAACGAGACCGCCGAGACGCCGCTGCTTGGCCAACCGGCGCCCGGGTCAACAGGGTTGTACGCCGACGGGACACCGTTCGAGTTATCGCGTCGTAAGGGCAGTTGGGTCGTGCTCAACTTCTTCACGTCTGACTGTGTGCCATGCCAGCGTGAGCACCCGGAGCTGGTCAAGTTCGTCGATCAACAGCGCTCGCTCGGCAACGATGGCGCCGAGTTCTATTCGATCGTTCAGAACGACTCCGAGCAAAACGTTGAGGCCTTCTTCGCCGAGCGTGGCGGCGATTGGCCGATCATCTACGACGATCGCTATCAGTTTCAGAACGATTTCGGGGTCGCCCAGGTGCCGGAGACCTGGATCATCGACCCCGACGGATTCGTGCGCGGACGAATCATCTCAGAGGTCACGGCGGAGTTCCTGAGCACCAACATCCAAACGCTGCGCGAGCCCACCCAATGAGCGGGTCGGTGTGGAATACGCGTGTCAAACGCTGGCCAGGCTGGGTGTTGCTGGCGTTCGTTGTGGTGGGTTTGTTTGCTGTCGGCGCGTCTCGTGACAGCGGCCCGGAAACGCCGGCCGAGCGGGTTGCCTCGATCGAAAAACGGATGGCGTGTCCGGTGTGTCAGGGCGAAAGTGTGTACGAATCGCGTAACACCGCCTCGAACGCGATCCGTCAGGCGGTAAAGCAGGAGGTCGCCGACGGACGACTGTCGGACGACGAAATCGTGCAACGAATCGTCGTCGCCTACAACGGTGAAGAGTTGTTGGTGCCGACTGCCAGCGGGATTGAAGCGTTGGCGTGGGCGTTGCCGGCGACAGCGTTCGTATTCGGTGTTACTGGTTTGACGATCGCCTTCCGACGTTGGCAGGAGAGCGCACGTCGGCTCGGAGCAGCCACCGACGAGGACTACGCACTTGTTGCGCAGGCGCTCGATAACGACGATTCACTAGACCGTGATGAATCCTGATCGGCTGGCCGAGCTCGAGGCCGAGCAACGCTTTCTGCTGCGATCGCTAGCTGATCTCGAACGCGAGCACGAAGCGGGCGACGTCGACGAGATCGACTACAGGGAACTCAGGGACGGCTACACGGTGCGCGCTGCGGCCACGATGCGAGCGATCGCGGAGGGTCGTTCTGCCCTCCCCGTTCGCCCGTCGGCGAACTGGAGACGCCGAGTTGTCGCGGGAACGGCGGTGCTCGGTGCGATCGGCGTCGTCTGGTGGGCGCTGGCGGCATCGTCAGCGGAACGGCTCCCTGGTCAGGAGATCACCGGCCTCGATCCGCGCAGCGAACGTCAGACACTGATTGTGCAGGCCCGTGGT
>JANOTN010000082.1:0-2929 GCA_031416375.1 Ilumatobacteraceae bacterium | reverse complement strand
TGAACGCAATGAGCTCCGAGGTCGCCTCGACGCCTACCAGGCAAAGGCGGGCGGCCGTGGCCACATCGAGGACGCCGAGCTCATCAAACTTTACGAGCATGCTCGCGCCGAGTTGTTCACCGCGCCGACCGACCTCGACCGGGCCCGACACCTCGTTCAGCAGTTCCAGGAGGCGCTCAATCAGATCGACGTCTCGAAGGGCTTGCGATGAACTGCGAACGTGACGGATGCAGCGGTGTGATCCTCGACGACGGATACTGCGATCGCTGCTGGCTGACCCCGGTCGGTGCGGCCAACAGCGCCAGCAGCAGCGCCACGAACAGCGCTACTGGAGTGGCATACCAAGCTCCGGCGGTGACCACGGGATCGACGAGCAAGGGCCCTCGGACTCACCGCCGCGGCACCACGGCGACGGCCCGTCACCGCCTCGGGTTGGGTTTGGTCGATATCCCGACCGTACCGGCGCCGGACCCGGCGAGCGCGGTGATGGCCAATCCACAGGTTGCCGAGCAGCGGCGGTACTGCTCCCAGTGCCACGAGCCGGTCGGGCGGAGCCGAGGTGGCGTACCGGGTCGCACGGAAGGCTTCTGCGCCAGGTGCGGCACAGCGTTCGGGTTCGAACCGAAGGTCGCTGCCGGGGAGCTCGTCGCCGGGCAGTATGAGATCTCGGGATGCCTCGCGCACGGAGGGCTCGGATGGGTCTATCTCGCCCGCGACCGGATGGTCTCCGATCGCTGGGTCGTTTTGAAAGGGCTGCTCGATAGCGGAGATCGTGACGCCATGGCGGCGGCTCTCGCCGAGCGACGCTTCCTCGCTGAGGTCGAGCACGACAACATCGTGAAGATCCACAACTTCGTCGAGCATCGCGGCGCCGACTACATCGTTATGGAGTTCGTCAACGGAGTCAGCCTGCGCGACACGCTCCGTCAGCGGCGAGAAGCGAACGGCGGATTGGCCGACCCGTTACCAATCGAGCAAGCCATCGCCTACATCCTCGAGATCCTTCCTGCAATCGGCCACCTCCATGATCGACGGCTCCTGTACTGCGATTTCAAACCCGACAACGTCATCCGCACCGAGCGATCCGTCAAGTTGATCGACCTCGGCGGCGTGTACCGATTGGATGACGAGACGAGCCCCGTCTATGGAACGATCGGATATCAGGCACCAGAGATCGCCGAGACCGGCCCGACCGTCGCCTCCGACATCTTCACCGTCGGGAGGACGCTTGCCGTTCTGTGCACGGACTTCGCCGGATACCAGAGCACCCACCGCTTCGCGTTGAGTAGCCCAGATGAAGTTCAGCTGTACCGGGAATTCGATTCGCTCTACCGCGTCCTAGATCGTGCGACCGCGATCGACCCCGACGAGCGGTTCGAGAACGCAGAGGAGATGAGCGCTCAATTGCTCGGTGTGCTACGCGAGATCGTCGCCGCCCGCACCGCAACGCCTATCCCGGGGGCGAGCACGGTGTTCGCCGCGCCAGGACGAG
Organism: Ilumatobacteraceae bacterium; assembly: GCA_031416375.1. Lineage (GTDB taxonomy): Bacteria > Actinomycetota > Acidimicrobiia > Acidimicrobiales > Ilumatobacteraceae > Ilumatobacter. Next base: position 1,437 of record JANOTN010000082.1, on the reverse strand, counting down.
TGGCGACGAGCGGGCCAGTGTGGCGAGCGCTGCCCAGACTGGTGGTAGACCCGGAGGACCCGGGCGCCGGAGTAATTTTTTCGCTCGGCACACTCGCGCCAGACGAGGTCCTCGACAGCCTCGACGCTCTCGACTCGAGAAGCGTCGAGATCGAGTTATGGCGGGTGCGGATGCTGATCGAGGTCGGCCAACTCGACGCCGCAGACGCACAGTTGGCCCTGATCGAGTCCGACGATCCGTGGGCGTGGCGGGTGTGGTGGTATCGGGGTGTCGTCGCACTCGAACGGGGCTCTGGCGTCGACGCGCTCCGTCATTTCGATGCCGTGTATCGAACGCTCCCAGGTGAGCTCGGTCCGAAAGTGGCGATGGGGTTCGCCACCGAACTCGCAACCAACCATCAAGGTGCTGTGAAGTGGTACCAGATTGTCGCCCGCACCGACCCTGCCTACACCGTGGCGGCGTTTGCCCTCGCTCGCTGCCGCGCAGCTATCGGTGATCGGTACGGTGCTGTCGACGCCCTCGAGGGCGTGCCCGAAACATCGAGCGCCCATCTCGACGCTTCCGTGAGCGGCGTGTACCTGTTGGTCTCACCCAACGGTGTCGCCGTGCAACTCAGCGACGTCCTGCGGGCGGCGGCGATCATCGATCGGCTGGTACTCGATCGGAATCAACTCGACGGCCTCCGAGCCCCAGTGCTCGAGGCGGCCTTCGATGTGGTGAGGCGCGAGCCAGACGGTGTCGATGGTGACGCCACCGTCTTCGGGATCCCGTTGACCGAGCGCGCCCTCCGGTTGGCGCTCGAGTCAACCTATCGGTCACTGGCCGGTCGCGCCGCCACCAAGGGCGAACGGGTCGCGCTGGTCGACCGCGCCAACTCGATTCGCCCTAGGAGCCTGATGTGAACATCGATCTCGGCCTTGTGTGCACGACCTGCGGCTCGCCGGCCAACGCCGACGACGAGTTCTGTGAAGGGTGCGGCGCTGCGGTAGCCGAGCCCAGGGACGTCGAGCGCGACCACCTCGAGATCGACCTCGGGATTGTCGCCGGGGTCACCGATCGTGGTTTGGTCCATCGACGAAACGACGACGCCATGTTCGTGGCGTGCGGCTCCGGTGGGGTCGTAGCAGTGGTGTGTGACGGCGTCTCGTCGTCACAGGCCCCCCAGATCGCGGCGCAACTCGCTGCGAGTGTGATCGGTCGCGAACTGCTGCCCCACGTAAACCGTGAAGGCGATCGAACAGGCCCGATGCCGGCAGCGGCGATTGCGGTTGCCGACCACCACGTCGGCGATCTTCCCTGGACTCCGACACCGGGCCGCAGCGCACCATCCTGCACGGCGGTTGCGGCGATCTGGGACGGAACCCACGTGTCGCTCGCCTGGGCCGGTGACAGCCGCGCCTACTGGTTCAGCGCCGACCGGGCCGAGCTACTCACGTC
>JANOTN010000081.1:0-5812 GCA_031416375.1 Ilumatobacteraceae bacterium | reverse complement strand
ACGCACGGGCGTGCTGGCACGAGGCGATCTCGCTCTTCGGGGCAGCACGGATGCCCGTCGAGGTGGCAGCAGCTCGACTCGGCCTGGCGGAGTTCGTCGCGGCGGATCGGCCCGAGGTCGCGATGGCTGAGGCGTCCGCGGCGTTCGACGTGCTCGATCGAGTGGGGGCGGTGAGCCGGGCTGACGAGGCGGCGGCCTTGCTGCGCGCGCTCGGCGCCCCGGCGCGGACCGGCCCGAAGCGCAACGCGACGCTGACCAAGCGCGAGGAGGAGGTTCTCGCCTTGGTCGGTCACGGGCTGACCAACGCGGAGATCGGGGCGCGGCTCTACATCAGCCCGAAGACCGTCGAGCACCATGTGAGCCGCCTCTTGGCGAAGCTCGGTCTGCGCAGCCGGACGGAAGCGGCGGCGTTCGCGGCCCGCCAGGGCGCGCCGTCACGATCAGGGGGCCGATAGGGGACACCCCCGATGCTCCTCAGCGCCGATCATGCGATGATCTGCTCGTTCACCGCGAGAGGAGCAGGACCATGGTGGCGATCGCAAACATCGAGATGGCGGAGATGTGGGACGGCGAAGCTGACGAGTGGATCGCGAACGCCGACCGCTACGACGCCACCGATCGCTGGATCAACGAACGCTTCGCGGCCGAGACGGTCATCGAAGCACGCGACCGGGTGCTCGATGTGGGATGTGGCACGGGCAAGTCGAGCCGTGACGCCGCCAGCCGGGCCCATGACGGCTCGGTGTTGGGCGTCGACCTGTCCTCGAGGATGCTCGATGATGCCCAACGGCGCAGCGCGGACGAGGGTTTGACCAACGTCGACTTCCTTCACGCGGACGCCCAGGTCCACCCGTTCGAGACCGCCTGGTTCGACGTGGCGATCAGCGTGTTCGGTGCCATGTTCTTCGCGGATCCACTCGCGGCGTTCGCCAACATCCGGCGCAGCCTCCGTCCCGGCGGTCGCATCGCGTTCCTTTCGTGGCAGCGGTTCGAGCACAACGAGTGGCTCACGACGCTCTTCGACGCGCTCGACGCCGGTCGCAACCTGCCGGCACCACCGGCAGGCGCGCCGGGACCGTTCGGACTCGCCGACGCCGAGGCCGTCACCACCTTGCTGCGCGAGGCCGGGTTCGCCGACGCTCACCTGACCTCCATCTCGGCGCCGATACGGCTCGGAGGTACGGCCGAGGAAGCGTGGGAGTTCGTCGCCGAGATGGGTTTCGTCCGCGGCCTCACTGAAGGCCTCGACGACGCGAGCCGCGAAGAGTCGCTCGCCGAGCTCCGTAGGCGCATCCATGCCAAGGACACGGCCGACGGTGTGCTTCTTGGATCCGCCGCCTGGCTGATCACTGCACGTCAGCCCTGATCCGGCGTTCTGCTCCCGGTAGCGGCGTCCACGGCGAGTCCCAGAACGCGCTGCGGCGCCAGCACACCCCGGCTGCCCTCCAACGCCGGTTATACGGGTGATCCACCTTCTGGGTCAATGGCTCGGGGATTCTTCTCGGGCTCAGGTCCGTCGATGGAAGTGTCTAATGTGGGTTCCGGTGTTCGAGTGTGTGGTCGGCGGTGACGGCGAGCGGGAGTATCGCGTCGCTCACGAGTTGATCGACGAGTTCTTGGAGTTCGTTCGGGCACCGCTACGTCATCGCCATCGCGAAACGCGCCGACATCGGACCCGTGCACCCACACCAACTCCGCCACACCCTCGCCACCCAACCCAAACTGAGCACTGTTGCGTTTGATGCATCATCTTGACAACGATCACACGTATAACGCCGACTCGGAGGCGCTCAGAATGTTTACGCCACGGTGCGGTTGAGCCGCTCGCCAACCGACAAACCCGCGCTGGCGTCCGATCAGCACATGCGGCCCGGAGCCGACCTTATGGCGACCTTATGGGGCACCGTGCGCTGGTGGAAGTGCGACTTCATGATGCTGCGACCAGCGCCTCGGTTCTGTCGCCGGCCTGGTCGTCGCTAGCGATTCGCTAGCGGCCGGACGCCGAGTGGAGGAACGGTTCGGTGAAGTCGAAGTACTCGGCGTCTTTCATCATCGCCATAAAGTCCTCGAAGCCTTCGACGAGTTCGGGTGGCGGAGCTTGCTTCTCGCCGTCGCGCGCGTCCTGCTCACTCGTGAAGTAGTTGGCCTCGACGAAGCCGTCCAGCGCAGTCCACACTCGAATACCGCCGATCAGGTCGGGCCTGGCGTGCGGTGCGATGTTTTCAAACTCGCGATCAGCGACCTCGACGCGCTGGCGGTCGACGCCAGAGACCTTCATTGCCTGTACGAACCCAGCGGCATCGGACCCACCGGCGAGGTGTGTTGTCACGTCACCCGTCTCGGCGAACCCGATGGCGCCGCCGAAGCTCTTCTGGAACTCCTCGTACCACGCCTGCTGCTCGGGTCGCATCAGGAGTTCGTTTCCCGCATCCTCCGACTCCCACCGCACGAACAACAGAAATCGGCCGTCGTCGGTCACGCCGCCAGTTGCACCCAGGTAACCAGCGGTCGTGTCGCCGAACTCGCTGGTCCAGCGACCGAGCTGACGACCGACCTCCCCGGGATCAGCGGCCTTACCCTCAAGCACCCACACGAACATCACCTACCTCCTCGAACCCAAAACGTGGATCACGGCACGATACTCCTCGCCGGTGTGCAGGGCAACAGCCAGTCCTGATCACGAGAAACCGGGGGCCGCCAAACGCGGCATCCGATACTCGCGCTCACATAGTGGTTGCCGCGGCGTCCGGTAGTGCCGGGATCATGCGCCCGATGAGCGAGGTCATCGATCGAGCTCACTCGGGAGGGACGTAGTGTTGGGCGATGGCCGAAGCAAAGCGCCGCTACACCGACGGTGTGCCCGACGACGTCGAAATCCGGTTGCGCGAGCTGTGCCTTCAGCTGCCGGATGCCTACGAGGAGCGGGCATGGGTGGGGACACGGTGGATGGTCCGCAAGCGCACGTTCGCGCACGTACTCGGGGTCGAGGTGGACGACGCGGTCCCTGTGGTCGTGCTTTCGTTCCGTTCTGCGGGGCAGGAGCTGGAGGTGCTGCGCCACGCGGGTGATCCGTTCTTCGTCCTCGGGTGGGGTCGTGATGCTTTAGGCATGGTGCTCGACGACGACACGGACTGGGACGAGGTCCGCGAGCTGGTGACGGAAAGCTTCTGCGTGCTGGCACCGAAGAAGCTGATCGCGTTCGTCGACCGCCCAACGACCGTCGAGCCCTAGCGGTCGGACGACTTACCCCGTGCCAACGGCCCTACCCCCACCTGTCACTTACCACCGGGACCGAGCGGCACGCGACGGGGCGCCGGACCGTCGGAGTCCACCACGCTGAGTGTTCGCCGCGACGGCGGGTCTATTGGCCGCCAGAGGGCAGTTTCTGGTGACCGCTGACAGCCGAGAATGCTGCGCTGAACCGGCATTCAGCGCGCGCCGACGCAGTCGCAGTGTGTACGGGCACCCGCAGGGTGCATATGTGCAGAAGCTGAGAAATCTGGGGTTGGGGCGTCACGAAATCGCGTTTCGGCAGGCATGTACTTGTGTGATGGCTCTGTGGAAATTGCGGGTCGGGGTGGAGAACTACTACCTGTCGCAGGTGGCGTCGGGACTGGATGAGTACTACACAGGTGCGGGTGAGGCGCCGGGTAGCTGGATGGGTGGTGGGGTCGCCGGCCTCGCGCTCATGGGCGACGTCGCGCCAGCCGATCTCCGTGCGGTTCTGGCCGGGCTGGCACCGAACACGGGGTTGACGCCGAACGGTACGACGCTGGCGACGCACTTGCGGCGGGTGCCCGGGTTCGATCTGACGTTTTCGGTGCCGAAGTCGGTGTCGGTGCTGTTCGCGCTCGGTGATCCGTTGGTACAGCACGCGGTGACGCAGGGCTGCGAGGAAGCGCTAGTCGAAGCGCTCGGCTGGCTGGAACGTGAGGCGTGTTTCGTGCGGCGCGGGACGAACAAGGCCGAGAACAAGCAGTCGTGGGGCGAGCAATGGGGCACGCGCCGAATGGTCACGAACGGGTTCGTGGCGGCATCGTTCCGTCACCGCACGTCACGGGCGGGCGATCCTCATCTGCACTGGCATGTACTCGTCGCCAACCTGGCGCAGGGCATCGACGGGCGATGGTCGGCGCTCGACGGCTCGGCGTTGTACTCGGCGAAACGCACCGCTGGGGTGATGTTTCAGGCGGCGATGCGCCGCGAGTTGACTTTGCGTCTCGGGGTCGAGTGGGGGCCGATGCACAAGGACTCGGCCGAGGTCGCCGGTGTCCCGGTGCGGGTGTTGCGGGAGTTTTCGCAACGCTCCGCGCAGATCGCCGAATGGCTCGACGCCGCCGGCCGTTCGGGGCCGACAGCCACCGATGAAGCAATCCTGGCGACCCGCGCCAGCAAGCAAGCTCCTGCCGACTTCGCTGTCGTTGAAGCCGACTGGCGCTCCCGGGCGGACGCGCTCGGTTGGGGACCGACCGAACTCGATCAACTCCTCTCCAACGCCCTGCCGGTCGCTGCGCCGGGTCCGAGATATGTGGTGGACGAGGTCGTCTGGTGCCGCGGGGAATCGACGGTGGCGTCACGGGTGGTCGAGTTCGAGGAGTGGTTGGAGTGGCTGCTCGAAACCCGTGTCACGGCAAATGAGGGGGCGTTCACTCGCTTCGATCTCACCCAAGCCGTGGCGGCCGCTCTGCCTGCATCGGCAAGCACGGCGGTAGTCGAGGCGACGGTGCAGCGGGCGCTTGCATCGTCGGCTGTTGTTCCGATCGGCGATCAGTGGGCTGAGCGACCTGTCGTCTACTCGGAATGTCGGATAGTCCCCGACGATCGTCGGCTCCGCTACACATCTCGTTCCCTGCTTTCGGTCGAGCGACAACTCCTCGACCAACTCGCTTCCGGCGCCGACGCTACGTCCGGCGTTCTGGAACCTTCCCTCATCGAGGCGGCGATCGCACTGTCGACGTTGGGCGAGGATCAGGCTGACGCTGTCCGACTGTTGACGTCGACGGGTGATCGGATTGCTGTGATGGTCGGGCGCGCCGGTACCGGCAAGACGCACACGCTCGGAACCCTGCGAGCCGTTTACGAAACATCCGGATACACGGTGATCGGGCTCGCACCGTCGGCGCGAGCTGCCCGCGAGCTCGAGACCGGCTCACACATCGGTTCCACGACGATCGCCCGCCACCTCGTCGAGTGCCGCCAGATCGACGCATCGACGCTCGTTGTCGTCGATGAGGCCGGGATGAGTGGCGTTCGTGATCTCGCCGCCGTCGTCGATCAGGTGACACGGGTCGGGGCAAGGATTGTGCTCGTCGGCGATCACCATCAACTGCCCGAAGTCTCAGCCGGTGGGGCGTTCCGGGCCGCGCGCGACACGCTCGGCAACCGGGTCGTCGAACTGACCGTGAACCGCCGCCAACAGCTCGAGTGGGAGCGCGAAGCACTCGATCAACTCCGCCACGGCGACGTCACCACAGCGTTCGCCGCCTACCAACACCACGGCCGGGTCGTGCTCACCGACACCCCGGATCAACTCCGCGCACGAGCGATCCACGACTGGCAACGACTGCGCGCATCGGGGGACACGTTGATGCTCGCCGGTACCCGCGCCGAGGCACGCCTGTTGAATAGGCAGGTTCGACAGATACTGGCCGCCGCCGGCGAACTCGACATGGCCCGCGAGTTCGAGATCGACGGTCACGCCTTCGCACCAGGAGACCGGGTGGTGCTTCGCCGCAACCACCCCGGCCAGCACCTCGCCAACGGAGATCCGTTTGTCGTCGACAACGGAATGCTCGCCACCGTCACAAACTTC
>JANOTN010000080.1:0-15849 GCA_031416375.1 Ilumatobacteraceae bacterium | reverse complement strand
ATGCTCTACCAGCTGAGCCACATCCGCAATAGCGACCGCAAGATTACCAATCATTCAGGCGGATCGGACATCGCCGCCGCTGAAATGGCTTCTATCCGGGCATTGAAGGCGATCGCTCCCAGCGCCGCCAGAACCACGGCTGCACCGAATCCTTGAGTCACCGACATCGACTGGTCGAGCCACAACCAGGCTCCGACCGCCGATACGACTGGACTGGCAAGCGTCAACAACGACGACACCGTCAGTCGCAAATGACGAGCGGCCCAAGTCATCAAGCCATGACCGAGAAGAGCCGGGCCAATCACCATCCCGGCGAGGTACCACCAGTCACGGCCAGCAACGTCACCCAGGTCATCGCTCACGATCAGGCACGGTGGAATTGCCACGAGGGACGCGATCGTAGAGACGCAGGCAAGCAGCGTCCATGAATGCATGCCCCGGTCTCGAAGACGCTTCATCTTCAAGAAGTAGGCAGTCCACAGCCCGACGTTGGCGATAGCCAACGAGTCGCCGACAAGTGAGGCGTCGGCCGTTTTCCCGGCACCGACAACGACGATCGCCACCCCGACCACCGCCACCACTGCCGCCGCGATCTGACGAATCCGAACGTGCTCGTGGTACACAAACTTGGCGATCACGACCACCAGGACCGGCATCGTGTTCCCGATCAGTGTGGCGTTGGCAATGCTGGTGTGGAGGACCGCCCCAAACCCAATGATCATCGAAATGCCGAACAGTGTCCCAGGAACGATCGCGGCTCGAATCAGATCGCGAGTGAAACGGCCGCCCAACAGCAGAGCAACGATCACCAAAACCGGCGTTCCGAAGGCGAATCGGTACGTGACAACCGTCGGTGTAGACACCCCCATTGCCCGCACGAAGAGTGGACCGAGGCCCCATACGAACACCGCTACCGACGCCGCTATCAACCCGCGTTCTTCGTTCGTGCGTTGTGGCGCGACCTCGAGAGTGACGATCACGACAAACGTTGATCGGGCGGGCGCAGGTCGATACGCAGCATCAAGATGCCGTCATCGACCGTGGCCTCGGCGTCACCGATAATTGCGAAGTCCTGAAAATCGAATTTTGCCTGCGAAATGAACTGCTGACGCTCCTCACCGGCAACGGGCGGCAATGGGCGTCGTTTGACCGCTGCGGCACGCTCCCGAAATCGGGCGATCATCGCGTCAGTGTCAAGCGCAGCCATTGTTTGAGCGTAGCCGTCGGCGATCACTCACCCTCGGGTGGGTCGTCGGTCGTATCGAGACCGGGCAGTGTTGACTGGCCAAGTTCGGCCTCTAGATCCGCCATCGCTGCGGCGACCAGCACGGGATCCATCTCCCGTTCCGGAAGGTCGTCCAAACGCGGACGGCTCAACCCTGCCGGAGTGGGAGCGGGTCCTTCGTCAGCGACCGTCACCGTGTGCTCGGACGGCCCGTGATGATCCTCGTGGAGATCATCGAATCCCGTTCCTGCCGGGCCAAGATCAAACGCTTCATCGACATCCGGCGGAGCGGCACTCGGCGCCAACGGCTGAGCGCCAACTGGGCGGAGATGATCGAGCCGACGACGTTGCCACACGGGGTCGGCGCGGCGCCATTTGCGTTCCGACATCGCCTCGAGCGGTGCCAGCAGAGCTGGGTCGGGGCGGGTCGTCTTGAACAGCCACACCGCAACCATCACGAGCGCCAACCCGAGCATGGCCAGCAGGGCGACTATCGACGTCATTGTTCGAGTGCCCTGCGGGTCACCAACTGTGGCCAGAACCGTCATGGGCATCAGTGTGGCACGGGCAGGCTTCAGCTCAACAGGTTCAGGAATTTGGCGATCGGCTCGCCAACCTGTTCAACATTGATCAGAAAGCCATCGTGGCCGTGTGGCGACTCGATCTCGATGAAGTCGGCGGCGGCCCCACCGGTCGCCAGCAGTTCCGCCGTGTTCCGCTGCTGATACGAGGGATACAAAATGTCGCTGCTGACACCAATCGTGAGACTCGGCATCGTCGCCCGCTTCATCGCCGACTCCAATGTGCCCCGGCTACGGCTCACGTCGTGAAGATCCATCGCTTTGCTGATGATCAGGTAGCTGTTGGCATCAAACCGGCGCACCAGTTTGTCGCCGTGGTACTGCAGGTAGCGCTCGACTTCGAACTCCTGCCACAGCCCGAACGTGTCGCCGATCGAAGCCCGATCGGTCAGGTTCCGGCCGAACCGGTCGGTAAACGCATTGTCGCTACGGAATGTCACCTGGGCGACCTGACGGGCAACCCCGAGGCCTTCCGCTGGGCCATCGCCGGGTGCCGCGTCGTAGTAGTCGCCTCCCCGCCATTGAGGATCAAGACGAATCGCCCGACGCCCAATCACACCCCAGGCGATCTGCTGGGCGCTCGCCTGCATACAACTGGCGATCGGAATGATCGATCGAACATGTTTCGGAAACGTGACAGCCCATTCGAGCGCCTGCATGCCGCCCATCGAGCCGCCGATCACCGAAGCCCACACGTTGATTCCGAGATGTCGCATGACGTGTGCTTGGGCACGGACCATGTCGCGGGTCGTGACGACCGGAAACCGGGACCCGTAGGGCCTGCCGTCGTCGGGATGCGGCGAAGCCGGCCCTGTCGAGCCTTGGCAGCCACCCAACACGTTGACGCACACCACGAACCAGCGGTTTGTATCGATGTGCCGCCCGGGACCGATCACGTCCTCCCACCAGCCCGGCGCGGGGTGGCCAGACCCAGCGCGGCCGGCGGCGTGGGAGTCACCGGTCCAGGCGTGACAAATCAGTACGGCATTCGACGCATCGCTGTTGAGCGATCCCCACGTCTCGTATGCCGACGTCATGTCAGCAAGCACGACTCCGCTTTCGAGGGCAAACCGATGCCCGGGCGGCAGGACGTAGAACTTGCGGTTTCCGACCGCGTCACCTTCACGCCATGCCCCAGTCACCGGGAGCGGATCGCTCGCCATCTCGTTCCTTTCGCTCGTCGTACGCGTCAACTCGTTCGCATCGCAAGCGGCGGAATCGCCGGTTTGCCGGACGAACCGGCCACATTTCCCGACCCAACCTTCGTTGGAATCGAGATAGGCACCTTGGGGGCGTTGCCCAGGTTGCCGGGCCCGATCGAAACCGAGCCGCTCTTGATGCAGACCGCAGGGTAGCAGGCCGGTGGGGCCTTGGCGTGCCTTGCTTTCGCACTGGTCAACGGGGCGTTCGGCTACGGTCGTGGAATGCGAGTGCTGGTAGTTGGTTCAGGCGGAGTCGGTTCAGCGTTTGTTGCGATCGCTTCCACCCGTGAAGCGTTCCACCACATCACCGTGGCCGACATCGAGATCGAGAAGGCCGAGGCTGCGGTACTGACTGCTGTCAACACCGAGGGCGGCCGGATCGAGGCCGCCCTCGTCGATGCCTCAAGCGAGGACGCTGTCGCCGCGCTCGCCCGTGAATGCCGAGCCGACGTGATTCTCAACGCCTGCGACCCGCGATTCAACCCACCGATCTTCGAAGGTGCCTTTGCCGCCAACTGCCACTACGTCGATATGGCGATGCACATGTCCTCGCCGCATCCGACCGAGCCATACTCGAAAACCGGTCGACGGCTCGGTGACGCGCAGTTTGCGCAGCACCCCGTCTGGAAGAACCGCAACTTGATGGCCCTCGTTGGGATGGGTGTCGAACCCGGATTCTCCGACGTGGCTGCCCGCTACGCGGCCGATCACCTGTTCTCCAAGATCGATGAAATCGGCGTCCGCGACGGTGCCGACCTCGTGGTTGACGGCTACGACTTCGCCCCGACATTTTCGATCTGGACAACGATCGAAGAATGTCTCAACCCGCCCGTGATCTACGAACGCGAACGCGGCTGGTACACAACTGCGCCGTTCAGTGAGCCAGAGATCTTCACGTTTCCAGAGGGCATCGGCCCGTTGCAGTGCGTCAACGTCGAACACGAAGAAGTCATCTTGATTCCTCGCTGGATCGACGTCGATCGGGTGACCTTCAAATACGGCCTCGGCGACGAGTTCATAAACGTCCTCAAGACCCTCCAAAAGCTGGAATTGGTATCGACTGATCCGGTCGAGGTGCGTGGCGTCAAAGTCTCACCCCGCGACGTTGTCGCTGCGGCGCTGCCCGACCCGGCCGAACTTGGCGACAAGATGCACGGCCGCACGTGTGCAGGGACGTGGGTCACCGGCCTCGGCAAGGACGGTCAACCACGTGAGGTCTACCTCTACCACATCGTTGATAACGCCTGGTCAATGAAGGAATTTGGGCACCAGGCAGTCGTCTGGCAGACAGCCGTGATGCCGGCCGTGGCGATCGAGTTGATGGCGACTGGGCAGTGGTCAGCCAAGGGTGTCGTCGGCCCCGAGGCGTTGCCCTCCGAGCCATTTCTCGAACTGCTCGATCAACACGGAATGGAATGGGAGTGGCAGGAGTACCGCGACCGCAAGCCAGTCAGCGACAAGGCGGCAGCAACAGACTGACGGTCACGCCACAGATCGGCCGACCAGCTTGCGGGCATACGCCAACGCGTGATCGAGTGAATCGGTGAATGCCTCGCCCTTCCAGGCGATATCGAATGCCGTGCCGTGATCGACCGACGTGCGGATGATCGGCAGCCCGAGCGTCACATTCACCCCGGTATCGAACGCCACCAGCTTCATCGGCGCATGACCTTGATCGTGGTACATCACCACAATCGCGTCGTATCGACCACGGTGAACCGCTTGGTAGAACACGGTGTCGGCCGGATGCGGCCCGGTGGCATCGATGCCTTCAGCACAAGCAGCAGCGATTGCCGGCTGAATCTGTTCGACATCCTCGCTGCCGAACAAGCCGTGCTCGCCGGCGTGAGGATTCAGCCCACAAACCGCAATCCGGGGCATATCGAGGTATCCCCGGAGGGCTGTATCCGTCAACCGAATCACATCGAGCACACGATCCGATTGGACCAGCGCAATCGCCTCACGCAGCGAGCAATGCGTGCTGACGTGCGTGACTGCGATCGCACCATTGGTCAACATCATCGTGACTGACCGAGCATGACAGCGTTCGGCAATGAACTCGGTGTGGCCGACAAACGTCGGGTCTGTCAGTTGCGTGGCTTGCTTGTTGATCGGCATCGTGACGATCCCGGCGACGTCAGCCGCAAGTGCCGCGTCGGTCGCCATGGCGACGTATTGGCGAGCGGCTGCGCCTGAGGCGGAGTCAAGCCGACCGGGCCGGTGATCGTCAGCTGAGAGCAGCCCGGCGTCGATCACACTCAACGCGCCGGACCTGACAGCGTCTGGCGCGCCGACCACGTTGAACGCAACGTCGACACCGAGTAACTCGGCACCGTGCCGAAGAATCGCAGCGTCTCCGTAGATCACGACATCGCCGTCGAGCAGCGCTCCTTCAGCCGCTCGACGAAGTACGAGCTCCGGTCCGACCCCTGACGCGTCACCCATCGTGATCGCCATCGGTGCGGCTCGTGAACTCATCATTGAAGTGTGCTCCACAAAAGTTCGCTGAGCGCGTCTTCTCCCCCGAATCCACCTGCACGGGTGATCATCGGAACGCTGATGCCATCGACGGTGGCGAACGCCGTTCCCGGTGCGATCGATCCATGCACAATCACCGCCGCATTGCCGACAATCGCAGCCACCGTGTCACCACCAAGGACCACGAGGGCGGCGAACATCGTTCGGTCCATAAGCGCTGCTACCTCCGAGGCAAGCTGGTGCGCGGCGTTGACGGCGTTCTGATCGTAGACAGCGCCCAATGGGACTGGTGTCGCCACGAACACGTGCGCACCACCCAGACGGCAGGCACGTTCGACCTGTGCCCGGGCGATCGGGTGAAGGCTCCCGCAGGCAACCAGAACCGGACCGTCGCCGATGCTTGGTTGGGTCGTCATCGTGGCTTTTGGCGCACCAAGTTGACCGGCGGCGGAGCCAATCACCACCGACGTTCCGGCGAGCAATACATCCGGCCGGCGCGCCCACTCGGACACGATCGCGTCGATCGTTGATTCGCTGTCCGCATCGACGACAGCAACCCCAGCAGGATTCGCCAGCCAATCCCGCACGTCACGGAGATCAGCGAGGTTGCGCACGTCGTTCGCCCCCGCAGAATCAAGCATGTCGGCGGGTCGAGAGGTGGCGACAGGGCGACGCGCATCGATCCCCGCATCACCCTCATGGACCGGCCGACCGTGATCGAGGACAGTCCCACCAACACACGTTCGCCCGAGCGCCGGCAATGCCGGAATCAGCAGAACCGGACGACCGGTCGATTGATGACGGCCCACCAGTTCCTCGGCCCAGTTGCCCCGCAAGGTTGAGTCGATCTTGTGCGCCGTTGGGCCAACCTGCTCGAGCCCGGCCACCCGTTCGCGAGCGTCGACCGCAGCGAGGTGCCGAGACCCCAAATCGACGACGACGACGTCGCAATCGATCGGAGGGTTGGCAGGCCAGGCGATCACGGGAACCGGACCAGCACCTCGATCAGCGAGAGCCGCGGCCGTCTCGAACGCCCCGGTCCGATCGTCGGCGACAGCGTGCAACTTCATAGCTTGCAGGCCGGGGTGCCACCTGGCAGCTGGTGGCGGTACTTGGCGACCAGCCGATACGTGACACCCGCAAGTTGACGAAGGCCAGGGAGATCGACCACAGCGGCGACCAATGACCATGGACGACCAGCGGAACGAAAGGCGGCGATAATCGCATGTTCGGCGGCAGACACACGATCGGTTCGGTCAACCCATTGAACGGCATCAGAACACCGGTCGGGGGTTAGTCGCAGCAGGTCGAGATCAAGCATCTGCCAGGGCTCGACGTGTTCGAGTTTCAACCACCGCTGACAGGCGCGCGCGGCAACGGTGCAGAAGCCACAGTCGCCGTAGAACACGAGCACCGGCAGGCCCACCGGCAGGTTCACCAGCTCCATGAGCCGATGACTGGTTGGGCGAACCGCAACCGCTGGTCAAATCCGGCCTCGTACGGCATGACACCGTTGCGATCGGGATACACCATCTGAACGATCGGATACGGATCTCGGCGATACCAGGCAGCCGCCGTCGCGAACCGGTAGCCGTGTTGGCCCAGATCAATCGTGGCGAACAGGCAACGCAGATCGTTGTCAAGCAATCCCACCAGCTCGACACCCAATGGGATCTCGGCACCACTTCGCAACGTGTCGATGACCATTCCGATCAGGCCGTTGGCCGCCGAAGGCGACATCCCAAACACGCAGATCTCGGCGAAGCCGAGCAGCGCAGGCACACCAATCGTGTACGAATACGCCCCTGTTGGAGGATCCGTGTCGTGTCTCGACGGCACGGGTTCAAGCGCCCAACCGTTGGTCTCAATCATCCACTCGATCTTCTCGACGTGAGGGATGTGGAAGTCAGGCAACTCCATGTCTCCATCCTGCCAGCCCGATACCGTCAGTCGGGCATGTACCGATTCCTCGTACGCCCGAAATGGATCGGATTTCACCTACTCATCGTGGTCGGAATCGTCACCATGATCAACCTCGGCCTCTGGCAACTCCGGCGACTCGAACAGCGTCAGGCGTTCAACGCCAACGTCGAAGCCCGGTACGACGCAGAGCCGTTGCCGATCAATAGCGCCCTCGGTTCAGTTGATGATCACAAGAGTGTCGAATGGCAGCCGGTCAACGCCTCGGGGGCGTACCTACCGGATGAGCAGTTACGTATCGTCAATCGTTCGCAGAATGGGAGGGCTGGGGACAATATCGTCACGCCGCTACTGCTTGACGATGGTCGAATTCTTCTGGTCAATCGAGGGTTCGTGCCGCTCGATGACGAAGTTCCTGACGCTCCAAGCGGTCCGGTCGACGTCACAGGGCGACTCCATCCATCGCAGGAGCGGCGTGGCGTGCAACTGTCCGATCCTGCCGAAGGTGACCTCACTGAGGCCCAGCGAATCGACATTCCACGACTGGCACCGCAGCTTCCCGGCGATGTCGTGCCGGTCTACATCGACTTGATCTCGTCATCCCCTGCTGAAGGCCCAGGCGCCCCCGCTCCTGTCGCCGCCCCGGAACTCGGCGAGGGCAACCATCTGTCGTACGCCGTGCAGTGGTTGATCTTCACAATTTGCGTCGCCGTCGGCTGGGTACTCGCCGTCAAACGATCGATCCGAACTCATCGTCAGCAGCTCGCCAACTCGCGGTGAGCCGTTCGGCCAGCGTGATCACCGAGATATAGGGGTTGACGGGCGGGACTCGCGGAAACAGCGAGGCGTCGCACACGAATAAGTTGTTGTAGCCGTGTACGGCTCCCCGATCGTCGGTCACGACGCCGATCCGACACGTCGATGAATAGTGGTGGTACGAGCCGTAGCTGTATTTGAACCACTTGCGGATTCCCTCGGCATCGGTCAATGCGGACAGCGGGGTTCCCCAGTCATCCAGGAACACATCGACCGCCACCTCCTTGAATGCCGGGTGGTCTAACAGCTGGATCGTCTCGGCCATCGCTGCGGCCATCCCGTCAACATCCGCTTGGGCACCGACCGGATCGAGCGTCAACTCGACCCGACCGCCAAGATCCGGCAACGTCACATTGCCGACACTGTCGACCTGCATCAACGCGGTCAATACGGCTCCCAATTCTCCGGTGCCGGACAGGAAGTTCATCGGCAGCACCTGACGCCCAGGTCGGTCGAGCACGGTAGAAAACATAGGCGTCTTCCGCGAATCGACTGGTTCGGCCAATTCGAGCATGATCATCACGGCGGCATGGTTCTGAAGTCCCTCCCCGATCCCCGGAGTGTCGATTCGTGATCGCAGCAGCAGCTCAGGAGATCCGATCGCCCCAGCACAAACCACGACCCGATCGGCAACCAGATGTTCACCTGAGTCGGTGATCACGCCGACGGCACGACGCCCCTCAATCACCACCTCGATCACCGACGTTCGGGTCAGCACACGCAGGTTCGTGCGGTTCTTCAGCTTGCGAATATAGGCATCAGCGGCGGTGACCCGACGGTTGCGACGGCGCGTCAGGTGGAGTAGTCGCGCGTCAGCGGCGCTCGCCATCAGCGCCCCGCCAACCGCGCCGAGCTTGTCGGGGTCGGCCGACGTGATCGGGATTCGATGGACGACGTCAGGATGGTCAGGGTCAGGGTACGCCAACGTCCCATTGATCAACGAGGTGCCGCCAAGACCGAAACCACGCGGCACCGGGCTGTCGTAATGTGTGCGTTCACCACGATCGTGTAGCGGTCCCACGTCGTAGGCGGCGGGCATCGACCCGTGATCGGGCCCAGCCTCGACCAGCGTGACATCGTTGGCCGGGTCCTCACTCAGTCGAGACGCCACCACACATCCTGCCGAGCCGCCTCCGACCACCACCCAGCGTTTCATACCGGTGTCAGTCTCGCTCGGTTTCGCTCGGCAGACCGGCGAGATGGGCGGCATCGTTGTACCGCACCAAGCGCCATCGGCCAGGTCGACCGTCGACGAACTCGGTCACCGATGTGTTCAGCGTGTGTAACTCGAACCCGCCGGTCACCGGCAGGCGCAGCAAATACCGGAACGCTGCGTCGACGACGCCACCATGACACGACACGACGAGAGTTGCGTCGGGGTGTTCCCGCAACACCCGACTGATGGTGGAACCGACCCGGTGATGAAATTCGGCGACCGTTTCGCCGCCTGGAAACGTGACCGCGTGACGGTCGGTTTCCCAGTCAGGCATTCCGTACTGCTCGATGAAGTCGGCAAACGGCATGCCGTCGCATTCGGGCCCAGGATTGTGTTCCCCAAAGCCCTCGTCGATAATCGGTTCCAGACCGAGCACTGGTGCGACGATGGCCGCTGTCTCAATTGCCCTCGGGTAGGCACTCGAGTACAGGTGCGTGGCATCGCCAAGCTCGCCGGTCTCGGTGAACCGATCTCGCAAACGTTCCGACTGCCGACGACCGAGCTCCGAAAGCCCGCTACAGGTCGACGGACCTCCGATCACGCGGCGAACCGTGACGTCCGATTCACCGTGACGAATGAGGATCAACCGGGTCATCGTTTGGTGCCCGAGGCGCCAATGATGGCATCAAACTCGGCATCAGTGAGCGGCACGATCGAGAGCCGATTGCCTTTCGCCAGCAGGCGGCAGTTTTCGAGTTCTGGGATTCCACGCATCTCGTCGATCGAGACGTAACGCTTGAGCTTCTTGACAGGCGCGACCGTGACCCAATCCCACCTCGGGTCCGACGGTTTCGAGGATCGGTCGAAGTACTTCGAATTCGGGTCGAACTGCATCGGGTCTGGCTCTGCCTCCTTGACGACTTTGCAGATTCCCGCGGCGCCGGGAGGTTTGGCGTTCGAGTGATAGAAAATACCCTCGTCGCCCTTGCGCATCGCTCGCATAAAGTTGCGGGCTTGGTAGTTCCGGACGCCGTCCCAACCCTCCCGATTCCGCGCAACCAGGTCGTCGTACCCGAACACGTCGGGCTCAGATTTGAAGAGCCATTTCGCCACACCAAGACCGTAGCGCGCTGACATTTCGTTCAAACGACGAGCCAGACCCGCGCGACCTCATAACTTGCTCTGAGTGGTCTCCCAGCATCGTCTGACTATCCGCTCGAACGACCCGGACCCACGCGCAGCAGGAATTGCCGCCGCCGCCAGCCAGTTAGGCCTCCCGTTAGATCGACCGGGCGACCTGGCGATCGCCGATCTGATCTTCCTTGAGGGTGACCTTGACCGCAGCGCTTTGAACCAGTTGAGCGGATTTCTCGTCGACCCACTGCTGCAACACGGATCGTGGGACGTCCCGACCGCTGTCGGTACGGAAGTTACGTTTCTACCCGGCGTGACCGATGGGGCCGCCGCCACGCTGCTCCACGCAGCCGGCACACTCCGGCTGTGCGTGACGGGCGCGGCGACAGGCCGGCGAGTCGAATTCGGCGAGTCAGTCGACGCCGAACTCGCCAACAGCCTGATCAAACGGATTGTTGCCAACCCGGTGATCGAACGCTGGACGGTCGGGACCATCGAACCGACGTTCCACGCTGGTGGTTCCGGGTCTGGCATCGCCGAGGTGATTGTGATCTCGGGTCGCTCACTCGACGAGTTGGTGGCGCTCGGCCAGGAACGCAAGCTGGCGCTCGACCCCGAAGAACTGCTCGTGATTCAGGCCCACTACGGGAAACTCGACCGTGAACCGACAGACGTTGAACTAGAGACGCTGGCGCAGACATGGAGTGAGCACTGCGCACACAAAACATTCCGGGCTCACATCACGACCGACGACGGAGTCGAGCGGGCGTCATTGATCGGGATGCTCCGAACCTGCACCGACACGATTGCTGCACCGTTCGTAAAGTCGGCGTTTGTCGGCAATGCGGGAATCGTCGGGTTCCATAGCGATGTGACGCTTGCGCTCAAGGCTGAGACACACAACCACCCGTCCGCGGTTGAGCCGTTTGGCGGCGCAAACACGGGTGTTGGCGGCGTGATTCGTGACGTCCTCGGGATCGCCCACAAACCGATCGCAGTAACCAACGTCTTGTGTTTCGGACCGCCCGACACTCCACTTGACGAGGTTCCCGATGGGGCCCTGCATCCGCTCCGGATTCGTGAAGGCGTGATCGACGGTGTTGCCGACTACGGCAACAAGATCGGGCTTCCAACCGTCGCCGGCGCGATCCTGTACGACCCCGGCTACACCACGAACCCACTCGTGTTCGCCGGTTGCGTCGGTGCGGCCAAAGGCTGGACGTTGCACGACGGGCCGTTCCCCGGCGACCGAGTGATCGTGCTCGGAGGGCGGACGGGTCGCGACGGCATCCGAGGGGCGACATTCTCCTCGCTGACGATGGACGCCACGACGGGTGAGGTGGCGGGTGCGAGTGTTCAGATCGGTGACCCAGTGGTCGAGAAGCTACTGATCGATGTGTTGGTCGGCGCCGAGCACCTGTTCACGGCAATCACCGATTGTGGTGCGGGCGGTTTGTCGTCAGCCGTTGGTGAGATGGCTGAGCGGGTCGGTGCCGATGTCGAGCTCGCCCTGGTGCCACTCAAGTACGCCGGTTTAGAACCGTGGGAAGTGTGGTTGTCGGAGGCGCAGGAGCGGATGGTGATCGCTGTCGCCCCAAACAAGTTGGAGGCGATCCAAGCCCGTTGCGACTACTACGGCGTCGAGTTGGCCAATCTTGGTTTCTTCACCGGTGACGGTGTGCTGACTGTCCGGTCGGGCGGCACGCCCGTGCTCGAGATGACGACGGAGTTTCTTCACGACGGCCGCCCGCAACGTCGCATGTCGGCCGTCATGCCGACACCGAACCGGGCCATCGCAACCGGCCGAACCGTTGTCGACCCGGTCGACACGTTGCTGCGCCTGCTGTCGCACCGCAACATCGCCTCCAAGGCCAGCACGATCCACCGATACGACTACGAAATCATGGGCTCAACCGTTGTGCGTCCGCTGGTTGGCGAGATGTTTGATGGTCCCGCCGACGGGGTCGTGTTGGCGAATCCGACTGACACGGTCGGGATCGCAATCGGAATCGGCGTCAACCCGTGGCACGGGGTTCATGACCCCGAAGCGATGGCGTACTCCGTTGTTGACGAGGCAATCCGCAACATCGTTGCCGTTGGGGCCGACCCCGACCGAGTAGCCCTGCTCGACAACTTCTCTTGGGGCGACCCGCGTCGGCACTCGACGTTGGGCGAACTCGTTGCCGCCGTCGACGGCTGCTGTTCCGCCGCATACGCCTACGGTGCCCCGTTCGTCTCCGGCAAGGATTCGCTCAACAACGAATACACCGGCTCCGACGGCGAACGTCATTCGGTCCCGCCGACACTGGTGATCACGGCAGTCGGTCATGTACCCGACGCCGACCGTTGTGTTACCCCTGATCTCAAAGCAGCTGGCAACGTGCTGTTGCTACTGGGTTTCACCAAACCCGAGTTCGCCGGCAGTCACCTTGATCTAGTCAACGGCGCTCCCAAAAGCGTTGGTGTTGTTCCGGCACCGGATCCGACAGCGCTCGCCCGGTACCGACGGCTCCACCAGGCGATCCTCAGTGGTGTCGTGCAGTCGTGTCACGACGTGAGCGAAGGTGGGCTCGCCGTTGCACTGGCCGAGATGTGTATCGGCGGGCGACTCGGTGTGAGGGTCGAGGCGATGCCGTCCGATGACCTGGCGACGGCGTTGTTCTCCGAGTCGGCGAGTCGCCACATTGTCGAGATCGGGCGAGATCATCTGTTCGAGTTCGTCGAAGCCAACCGCGACGAGGTGCTCCTGCTCGGCGAAGTCAGCGACGACACGTTGCTGACATTCCCCGGCCTCGAGCCGGTCGATGTGCAGGCTCTGGTCGACGCCTTTGCGGGAGCTCCGACGTGAGCGCCCCGCTTGCCCTGGTGATCGCCGGCCCCGGCACCAACCGAGACCACGATGCCGCCCTCGCGCTGCAACTCGCAGGTGCGGACCCGCGAATCGTGCTCGCCACCGAACTGGTCGCAACTCCTCAGTTGTTGACCGAAGCCCGGCTCGTCGTCGTGGCCGGCGGGTTCAGCTATGGCGATGCCCTCGGTGCAGGTCGCATGTTGGCACTCGATCTGGTCGCCGGACTTGGCGACGCACTCATCGAGTTCGTTGCCCTCGGCCGACCGTTGATCGGGATCTGTAACGGTTTCCAGGTTCTGACCCGCACCAACCTGCTGCCCGGGGCGCTCGGACACAACGCTCAAGGACGCTTCGACTGCCGATGGGTGGTGTTGGAGGCGGAATCGGAATCTCGCTGCGTGTGGACGAAGGGCATCGAGCAGCCGATCCACTGCCCAATCGCCCACGGTGAAGGGCGTTACGTCCACCCCGACCCAGCGGCACTCGCAGCCAACGGTCAGGTGGCACTCCGGTACCGCAGTACGAACCCAAACGGGTCGATCGCCAACATCGCCGGGGTGTGCAACGAAGTTGGCAACGTGCTCGGGTTAATGCCGCACCCCGAAAACCACGTGCTCGCCCGCCAGCATCCGCAGCAGCGTCGACGAGACGGCGCCGACAACCTGGGTTTGCACATCTTCCGGAACGGCGTCGCCGTAGCAAGCGGGATGTGACATGCGCACCAGCCTGTTCGATCCGTTCGTTGAAATCGACCTACCGTTACCCGATCGACGCGATGGCAAAGTGCGGGCGTCGTGGTCGTGCGGCGAACAGCAGCGACTGATCGTCACGACCGACCGACTATCAGCGTTCGATCGAGTACTTGCCGGTGTGGCATACAAGGGCCAGGTCCTCAACCAGCTCTCGGCCTGGTGGTTTGAGCGAACTACCGACATCGTCGCCAACCACATGATTGCTGTCCCAGATCAGAACGCATTGCTTGCCCGCGAGGCGCGACCGCTGCCTGTCGAAGTCGTCGTCCGCGGGCACATCACCGGCGTGACCGACACCTCATTGTGGGGCATGTACTCACAGGGTGCCCGCTCGATGTACGGCCACCACTTTCCCGATGGGTTGGAGAAGAACACGGCACTCCCCAGTCACATCGTCACGCCGACCACGAAGGCAAAACGTGGAGGTCACGACGAGCCACTGACATGCGGTGACGTGATCGATCGAAACTTGCTTCCCGCCGAACTGTGGGATCGGGTCATGGACGCCGCGCTGCAGCTCTTTGGACGAGGCGTTGAGATCGGCAAGCAGGCCGGCCTGATCCTCGCTGACACCAAGTACGAGTTCGGGTTGACCGTCGATGATGAGCTGATCCTGATCGATGAAGTTCATACACCCGACTCCTCGCGGTGGTGGGTCATCGACAGCTTTGACGAGCGGATCGCCGACGGACACGAACCCGAAAGCCTCGACAAGGAAGTCGTGCGCCGGGCCTTCGCCGATCTCGGCTACAAAGGGGACGGGCCTATCCCGCGTTTGCCAGACGAAGTTTGGTCGGCGACAACGGCCCGCTACATCGTTGCCTACGAACGACTCACCGGCACTCCGTTCGTGCCGGGTTCCTACCCGATCGCCGAGCGGCTCACCGAGAATCTGAAGAAAGCAGGCTTACTGTGAATTCAGTACCAGTCCACATCGCGCCGATTCGCCAGAGAAACGACGACGACCATCCAAAAGAAGAGTGCGGCGTGATCGGTATCTCGACCCCGCACGGTGATGGTGTCGCCGAGTTGACGTTCTTCGGTTTGTTCGCCCTCCAGCACCGCGGTCAGGAAGCCGCCGGGATTGCTGTCAGCGACGGTCAGCGGGTCCGGATGCATAAGGATGAAGGACTCGTCGCCAACGTCTTCACGCCTGCGGCAATGTCGCACCTCACTGGCTACCACTCGATCGGCCATACCCGGTACTCGACGACGGGTTCGAACGCGCAACGCAACATTCAACCGTTCCTCGTTGAAACGATGCACGGCCCGTTGGCGGTTGCCCACAACGGCAACCTGGTCAACGCCTCGGCGCTGCGCGACGAACTACTCGGTCGAGGCTTTGGACTCACTGCAACCAGCGACACCGAAGTGATGGCGCTGATGCTGGCCGCCGCCGGCGGCCGTACGTGGGAAGAACGCCTTGAGCGCACACTGCCCGCATGGAAGGGTGCCTATTCGCTCGTCATGCTGGCCGGTGATTGTGTGCTCGCCGCTCGCGACCCGTGGGGTTTCCGGCCGCTTTCGGTTGGTCGGCTTCCACACGGCGGATACGCGGTCGCCAGCGAAACCTGCGCTCTCACCACCCTCGGCTGCGCCGAAATCAACGAAGTGCAGCCGGGCGAAGTGATCACATTGCGTGGTGCCGAAATGCACCGCAGCCAGGCGCTCGCTCCAGCGCCGACGACTGCACACTGCACGTTCGAGTTCGTCTACTTCTCGCGACCCGATTCG
>JANOTN010000079.1:0-3634 GCA_031416375.1 Ilumatobacteraceae bacterium | reverse complement strand
CGTCCGCCACCCGTCTCCTTCTCGCCGCCGAACGCCCCGCCGATTTCGGCACCCGAAGGGCCGATGTTGACGTTGGCGATGCCGCAGTCACTGCCAGACGCCGACATGAACCGCTCGGCTTCTCGCAGGTTGTTGGTGAAGATGCTCGACGACAAACCCTGCGGCACATCGTTGTGAATCGCGACTGCTTCGTCGAACTCGTCGTAGACCATCGAGTACAGGATCGGGGCGAACGTCTCGGTCTGAACGACACCGGTCTGACTGGGCATCGTGACAAGCGACGGGCGCACGTAGAACGCTTCAGGTAAGTCGTCGGCCAGGGCGCGCTCGCCGCCGACGATGACGGTTCCGCCATCGGTTCGCGCCGTGTCGAGTGCATGCTGCATCCGTGCGAACGAACCCTCGTCGATCAGGGGGCCGACCAGCGTGCCGTCGGCAAGCGGATTGCCGATCGGGAGCGTGGCGTAGGCGCGGCTGACGCGTTCGATCAACTGTTCGTGGATCGAACGATGGACGATCAATCGACGCAGGCTCGTGCACCGTTGGCCTGCGGTACCGGCTGCCGAAAACACGATCCCGCGGACCGTGAGATCGAGGTCTGCCGACGGTGCGACAATCGCCGCGTTGTTGCCGCCGAGCTCGAGAATCGTACGTCCGAATCGGGCGGCAACGACCGGAGCGACGCGGCGACCCATTGCCGTGGAGCCGGTTGCCGACACAATCGGCACACCTTCGTGGGCGACGAGCGCGGCCCCCTCGGCGGCACCGCCGAGCACGGTCTGATTCAGGTCAGCGGGCGCATCGACGTCAGCTGCTGCACGATCGAACAGAGCCTGACAGGCGAGTGCCGTGAGTGGCGTCTTGTCAGACGGCTTCCAGATCACGGTGTCGCCGCACACGAGCGCCAGGGCGGCGTTCCACGACCACACAGCGACAGGAAAGTTGAATGCCGTGATCACAGCTACGGGACCGATTGGGTGCCACGACTCCATGAGTCGATGGCCGGGGCGTTCGGAAGCGATCGTGAGGCCATGCAGCTGGCGAGAGAGACCCACGGCAAACTCGCAGATGTCGATCATTTCCTGGACTTCGCCGAGGCCTTCTGACCGGATCTTGCCTGCCTCGATCGAGACGAGTTCGCCAAGTTCGGCCTTGTGTCGGCGCAAGACATCGCCGAGTCTCCGGATCAGGTTGCCGCGTACCGGGCCCGGCGTGTCACGCCAAACTTGGAATGCCACGGTCGCCCTGGCGACGGCATCGTCGACGTTCCCAGCCGCCCCCGCAGAATCAAGCGATCCGCCCGTGATCGGCGTGCGAGCGGTCTGGTCACCATCTGATGCGGACGCCCCACACGCAGCCAACAAAGCGCCAACACGTGCGGCCAATTGTTCAGTCGAAACCGTCATCAAGCAACAGCTTGGCAGACGTCGGCGATGATCGACAGGGCCGTTACGGCTTGCGTTTCGTTGACGACCAACGGGGGAGCGATACGGATTCCACGGGTGCCGCACGTGAGCAGCAGCAGCCCGCGGTGAAAGCACGCCTGCTCGACCGATTCAGCGGTGTCGTGATCGGTGACGTCGAAGGCGACCATCAACCCGCGGCCGCGCACATTACTGATGATTGGCTGCGTGGCGCTGAGGGCGCGTAGGCCGCTGATCAACTGTTCGCCGATCCGGGTGGCGTTGTCGGCCAGCCCGCCTTCGACGAGGTCAATGGTGGCGCGCGCCGCCGCGCACGCCACCGGGTTCCCACCAAACGTCGATCCGTGCTTTCCAGGTGCCCACTGCATGATGTCGCCACGGGCGATGATCGCCGATAAGGGCAACCCACTGGCCAAGCCCTTGCCGGCGGTGATGATGTCGGGGATCACGCCATCGTGTTCGCAGGCCCACATCTTGCCGCTACGCCCGATCCCCGATTGAACCTCATCCATCACGAGCAAGATGTCGTACTTGTCGCACAGGTCTCGAAGCGCAGCCAGCCAGCCAGGCGGCGGCACGATGTAACCACCCTCGCCCTGGATTGGCTCGACGAAGATTGCGGCGACGTCGCCCGGCTCGGTCATCCGGGCGAATAGGACCCGCTCGATGTAGTCGGCACCGGTGACGTCACCGTCAAAGGCAAATGGGGCGTGATAGGCGCCGGGGGTCACGATCCCGAACCCGCTGCGGTACTTGGCCTTCGATGCCGTCAACGAGAGCGCGCCCAGCGAGCGGCCGTGGAAGCCGCCGTAGAACGCGATCACATTCGGTCGACCAGTGTGATGACGTGCGAGTTTGAGGGCACCCTCGACCGCCTCGGTGCCCGAGTTGGCGAGGAACACCTTGGCAGGCTGCATCGGTGCGGTGGCGGCGAGACGCTCACACACGTCGGCGTACGACGGGTGATAGAAATCGGACGAGCAGTAGTGCAGACAGGCATCGACCTGGGCATGAATCGCCGCATTGACGGCGGGGTGGCTGTGGCCCGCGGCGTTGACGGCGATGCCGGCGTTGAAGTCGAGGAAACGGTTGCCATCGACGTCCTCGATGACCGCACCAGAACCGCGACCGACCACGAGGGGGTAGACGCGAGTGAGTGACGGACTGCTGACCCGTTCGTCACGAGCGATCACCTCACGGGCGATCGGACCGGGCAGTTCGGTAAAGATCTCTGGTGCCGTCAACTCGCCGAGTTGTGCGGTGCTGAGGTTCGTGTCGACGGCGGTCATCTGTCCATTCTGACAGGAACATTCCCATTTGTCACTAGTCCGGAACATGTATTCCGAACGAATTCCAGGGTGATTCAAATCCGCCGGAAATGTGCGAAAATCTCCGACGTGGCTGGCTTTCGAGTGACGTACGCAACCCTCACCGCCGACGACGCGGAACTGCAGACCGCGTATACGGCGGCAGTCACCTCGGTGCGGGCCGGACTCGGTGCAACTCATCCGTTGCGAATCGGTTTCGACGACCGGTTGAGCACGACCTTCACGACGGTGTCACCAATCGATACGTCGGTCGCTGTCGGACGTTTTGCGATCGCTGACGGCAACGATGTTGACGATGTCGTAGGCGTCGCCGCGATGGCGCAACCGGCCTGGGCGGCGACGCCCTGGCGAGCGCGCTGTGACCTGCTCGATCGCGCTGCCGACCTCATCTCCGAACGATCCGTCGTCGATGGGGCCGCCCTCGCCTGGGAGAACGGCAAGAGTCGACTCGAAGCAATCGGCGAAGTCGAAGAAGCGGCCGACCTGATCCGCTACTACACGCACGCGATGCGCGAACACAACGGGTTTGAGCTGCCGATGGAGCGTTTCAGCGAGACCGAAATCACGAGTGATGTGATGCGCCCGTATGGCGTGTGGGCCGTGATCGCCCCGTTCAACTTCCCATCGGCGTTGGTTGCCGGCCCTGCCGGCGCGGCTCTTGTGGCAGGCAATACGTTGATCATCAAACCATCTGAGATTGGGTCGCTGTCAGGCCACCTCGTCTACGACGCGCTGGTCGACGCGGGCGTGCCGAAGGGTGTCGTCAACATCATCACGGGTGGTGCCGATGTCGGCTCGGCGCTTGTTCATCACAACCGCGTAGACGGGGTGACCTTCACCGGCTCGAGCGCCGTAGGTATGTCGATCATCCACGACTTCGCG
>JANOTN010000078.1:0-7383 GCA_031416375.1 Ilumatobacteraceae bacterium | reverse complement strand
GCTCGTCCCCAAGGGAACGCATCAGCCTGCCGGTCAACCCGGCGAGGAGCGCGTTGCGATCGGGGAAGTGGCGGTAGACGGTCCGTTCGGAGACACCGGCAGACTGGGCGATTTCGCGAGTAGTGACTTCGTCGATGCGATGTGATTCGAGCAGGTTGGTGACGGCGTCGATGATCAGGTCACGCGTTTGCTGCGCGTGTCGTTCACGAAGCGGCGAGGAATACTGACGAGAAGCGGGCATAGACATGTTCGCGGCGAGGCTCCTTTCCGGGCATTCTAGGCACACTTGCGGCGAAATGGCAAGGTTATGTATTGACAGCGTGAAACTGTCATGAATACACTTCGATTCATGACCGACATCAAGCATTCGAGTCCAGCGGCGGTGTTTACGCCTCCTTCGCATGGAATGTGGGAGTTGGAAACGACGCACCATGGATTGCGGCCGTTGTCACCGTTCCTGCGAGACGCCTACAGGCGAGGGTTCGAGGTCGGCACGACCGTGCTCGTCGAGCGTTGGGGGTTACCGCTGGCTTGCGTTAGGGCCGAGCTCGTGAACGGATGCATGTACATCCGCCCGACGGGTGTGGGTGAGGGAGAAAAGCCGTCGCCAACGCCGCCCAAATTCGTCATCAAGGTGTTCGTTCGCCTGCATCCGGAGATGCGTCGACGAACCCGCACCTCAGCGCAGGCGTTCAAGGAACGCAAGTGGCGACTCGAAGTCGACCGGTGGTTCGATCGGGATCGCGCCGAGGTCGTCGGACAAAACCTGGCATTCCAGGCCGTCGACTGCTCGACCCTCGACAACGCTCAACTGGCGTCCTACATCATGGAGCTGCTGGCTCATTTCGAGGAGCAGGTGCGCATGAACATGATGAACCATGGTGGCGACCTGATCCCGGTGGGTGACCTACTGGCCCACTGTGCGGAGTGGGGAATCAACGCCGGCGAAGCCGCAGCCCTCCTCCGCGGCAGCTCGCCCGCCACGGTCGAGACAGCCCAGCTGCTCAGCCCGGTGGCTGGCGCTCTGGAAGCGTGCGATACGAAGCCAGTATCCGTCGAGGAAGTGCGTCAGCTGAGTCCCGCTGCACGCGTCGCTGTTGATTCGTGGTTCGAGTTCCACGCATGGCGGCTGGTGACGAGCGACGACATCGACCGCCCGACCCTCGCCGAGATTCCCGCGCTACAACTCGCCGCTCTCCTGTCGGCCAACATCCACGCCATCGCAGACGTACCGCCGCACGAGATCGCAGCGCTGAGATCAAGGGTCCCGGCTGATAAGCGGGCATTGTTCGACGAGCTAGTCGTAGAGGCCCGATACGGCAATCGTCAGCGCGAAGACATCCGTGGAATCCGTTGGAACTGGCCTGGTGGCCTGCTCCGACGCGCACTCCTCGAAGCTGGCCGACGGCTTGTCGCCACTTCAGTACTGATCGACGTCGAACATGTTGCTGAGCTCGCCCCTGGTGAACTCACGAGCCTGCTGGCAGACCTACCCGGACCAAGCGCCGATCAGGTTGCGGAGCGCGCTGCGACGCGAGATCGAATCGAGGCCACGCCACCGCCACGAATGCTCGGCGAGCCCGAAGCCCCACCTCCGCTCGACGCTCTGCCTCCCGCGATGGCACGCGCGACCGCAGCGCTGATGACCAACCTCGTCGCCGACGCAACCCCGCCGGAATCCGAGATTCTCCCCAACATTCTTCATGGCGTCGGAATCGGCGACCAGATCTACCGCGGGCGCGCCTGCATCGTCACGGGCGCAGCAGATGCGTTCGAACGGCTCGAGCCGGGCGACGTACTGATCGCCTCGTTCATTGGCCCGTCGTTCAATTCGATTCTCCCGATCCTCGGCGCGCTCGTCGTCGAGGAAGGCGGCCCGCTCTGCCATGCCGCGATCGTGGCCCGCGAGTTTGGGTTGCCAGCCGTGATCGGCGCAAGAGGTGCAACTGTTCAGATCCTTGATGGTGCCCTTGTGGAAGTCGACGCCAGCACCGGAATCGTCCGCCCGATCACAACACCCAACGACACAGGAGCATGACGGTGGACACGACCAGACCCCATCCTGGTCGACGGCGACGGCCAGGCTCGCTGCGACCACGAAGGCTTCGTCAGCGACGTCCACATCGACGGCGTTACTCGATGAGAGCCGTCAATCGGATTGGCTGTCGTGCGTTTGGTAGATGAACGTGTTGCGGAGCGATGCGGCCGGTTGGTCGTCGACCCACGCGGTGATACCGGCGCCGGCGAACCGGTGGCGACCCCGGTCGAACAATTCGTCGATGCCGCCAGTCAGCGTGATCGTCGCTCCGTCGGCGATCGGAGCGTGGTGCTGGATCGCGGCGCCTGCGTTCGTCCAGTAACCGGGGGTGCCGAAATCGACGTTGCGGCGCACCAACGCATTGGTTGCACTCGCGAGCCACGCCGGGTGGGCCCAGCCTCGATCGCGCCATGTGGCTCCATCAGGAAGCCGTTCGACGAACGCCAGATCGCGCGCTGCATCGAACTCGAATGTCAGCGGGGTGAAGATCCGATCGGCGAGCTGATCGTGTCGTGGGAGGGCCTTGAGGTGCGAGGGGTTGGAAGCGGGCGGCGGCCAGAGGAATGGTTGTCGACTATTGTCAGGGCGTGTCGCCGTTGCTGTGGCGTACACCGTGTCGTGGAGGTCGGTGATGTTCAGGTCGATCGCGTCGTGGTCGCCGACGACCGTGATGGTCAAGGGCAGCCCGGTGGTGAGGTGGGAGCGGAACCGGACGTTGAGTGAACCGGACTGGGCCCACGCAGCGCCCCATCGTGCAAGTGCGTGGCGGGTAAGCCACGCAATGACCACGACGCCCATCACGTGATTGCCCACGTCCGACGACGGTTCGGTGTCGACGGGGAATGCGGGGAGGCCGAGGCTGTCGCTCACGAACGAATGCTGCTCGGTTGTGACCTCGGGTGGCATGCGTCGGGACGCTACATGGAGTGGCGGCGACAGGCTCCCAGACGTAATCCCCGAGATTCGTAGGCTTGAGTCGTGGCTCCACTTAGAGACCATCAGCGTATTATTCAGTCATTACCGGCGGTGTTGGTTTTACGCCCGCTGGGCAGCCACGCGGGCGTAGGCCGTCGGCCTGACAATCGCCAGCGTTGCCGCGTGCCTACCTGCAGCCGACTTGACCTCTTCGCCGGGTAGGTCGCCACCCTCGGTACGCAGGACACTCACGGTCACGACGAGGAGGAAGCGATGGAACGAACCAGCAGCCCCGCCGCAGGAGATCGAGCACCCCTGGCCAGACGCGGCTCCGAGCGACCTTGGATTCGCCTTTCGGGTCATCCGTTGCCGCTCGGTTCCAGCGACCTCGGATTCGCCTTTCGGGTGATCCGTTGCCGCTCAGTTCCGAATGACCTTGGATTCGCCTTTCGGGTCATCCTCTGCCGCTCGGCTCTACTGTCCAGTAGACCTCTCCCCGCCCCTGACGGGGTAGGGCCAAAGGTCCCAACCTCTGCGGCCGCAGCTTCGGAGAAGGTGATCCGCTCGAAGATCGTCTCCGCGATGCACCGAAACGCCGATTCGGACTCGAGGGGCATCTACGTTGCCGCAACCGGACACGAGGTGTCCCGCGATGGCATCTTGGACACGTGCATGAACCGGCACGCTCAATGACACCGCTGCTCGTCACCGACAGGACTGAAGACCGTGCAACCACGCGGCTGAGGACCTTTGGCCCTGCCGCTCATCCGCCGGGTGTCGGAGGATGGGAATGACCGATCAGGGTCGGCCCGGCACAGACAACCCGTAAGAGGAGGCACCTTGCACGCGAACGCTGGAGACCGCGTCGTCATCAAGGGGCACCGCGTCGGAGGGCCGTTCCTGATGGCCACGGCGGCTCTCGTCACGACCGCGCTCGCAGCGCGCTCGGTGTTCACCCGTGGGACCAGGGCGCGCAAGGCCCTCGCCCGTAGTGGTGACCGCCTTGCCCGTGTCGCGCGCTACAGGCTCGGGCAGTGGAGCGGCGTCAGCTACCGCCTGCGCGGGAGGCAGCCCGACCCCGATGTCACCGACAACGTGCTCGCCGATCGGATCCGCTCCTCGATCGGACCCCTCGAAGCTCGCCTCGACCTCCCGCGCGTCCATGTGATGGTCGAGGTCCACACGGCGCTGCTCCACGGCGACGTCGCCTCGGTGGAGGAGGCGGCGGAGATCGAACACGCCGTCCACGCCGTCCCCGGTGTCGTCGGCGTCGAGTCGTACCTCCACATCGGGTTGCTCCCGAGTGACACGCGCCCTTCCGAGGGCGCACGTCACCATCCGCCCTCCGCGGCGCTCCACGCACTGCTGTCCGCTGTCACCGCGGTGGGCGTGCACGTCGCCCGGGCGCGATCGGTCGTGAGCGTCGTCCTCAGCGCACTGGCGGAACGGGTGCCGGTGGGCGAGCTCGACCACCTCATGGCACACCTGCCCGACGACGTCCGTCAACTGATGCGCTCCCCCCGGCGCATCGGTGCACCGGCCGCGCGAACGCGGACGGTGCCCGATCTCGTGGCTCGCGTGCTGGCGGTGGACCGTGTCCCGCCCAAGCAGGCCGAGCAGGCCGCCGGAGCGGTATTCGCCGCCCTTCGTGCGCTGGTGCCCGAGGAGGCAGGCGACATCTGCGCGGTGCTGCCGGAGGACCTCCGCCACCTCTGGCTCGCCACAGCGGTCTCATGACCTTGCGGCTCGTCGCGGGGATAGCGCATCGAGCGTCGGCCGAAGCCATTGCCGCGGCCTCAGGCTGCGGTTTGACGCCCTGCGAGGTCGGTGCCGAGCCCGGCGATGCGGCCGAGCATCGTGTCGCCCGCCGGCGCGAGCTTCATGGTCAGGCAACCGTCGGGGCGAGGTGTCCGAGGAACCAGTCGCGCGCCGCCTCGGCGGCCACGGCGAGGGTGCCCGGCTCCTCGAAGAGATGCGTCGCTCCGGGCACCACCGTCAGCTTCGTCTCGCAACGCATCAGCGCCTGCGCGGCGCGATTGAAGGTCAGCACGGTGTGATCGTTACTGCCGACGATCAGCAGCGTCGGCGCGGTCACCGCGGCGAGTCGGCGGGCGGCGAGGTCGGGCCGACCGCCGCGGGACACGACGGCAGCGACATTCGCGCCCGGTTCGGTCGCGGCCCAGAGGGCGGCGGCGGCACCGGTGCTCGCTCCGAAGTAGCCGACGAACAAGCCGTCGACCTCGGGCTGCGTGCGCAACCATCGGGTGACCTCGACGAGGCGCCGGGCGAGCAGATCGATGTCGAAGACGTTCGCACGGTCGAGCTCCTCGTCAGTCGTGAGGAGGTCGAACAGGAGGGTCCCGAGGCGTGCCTGGTGGAGGACGGATGCGACGTAGCGATTGCGCGGGCTATGGCGGCTGCTGCCGCTGCCGTGGGCGAATAGCACGATGCCGAGCGGCTGCTCAGGGACCGTCAGGTGTCCTGCAAGGCGGACCACTCCCGTGTGGACGACGACCTCGTCATCCCTGAGGGGCGGATCGTCGACCGGCAGCCAGCCGGCCGTGTTCACCGCGACCGGTGTACGGGCCCGCTCGAGGCACGCCACCACCTCGCCGTCGGTCGTCTGCGAGAAATCGTCGTAGAACTGCCCGACCGCGTAGAACGGATCCGGTGTCTCGAGCGCGATCAGCTCGTCGGCATCTGCCTCGAATCGGGCCGTCCAGCCTGGAGGCGCGACGGGCACGGCGAGCACGACGCGGGTGGCACCGTGCGCCCGTGCCACCTGGCATGCCGCACGGGCGGTCGACCCGGTGGCGATGCCGTCGTCGACGATGACCGCGGTCCGCCCCTCGAGCGGCTGCCGGGGTCGGTCTCCGCGGAAGCGACGCGCCCGCCGTTCCAGCTCCGCGCGCTCACGGGCCTCGACCGCGGCGAGCTGCCGTTCGGAGACCTGCGTGAGCCGGACGACTTCGTCGTTGATGACCCGTACCCCGTTCTCACCGATTGCGCCCATCCCCAGCTCTGGCTGGTACGGGACGCCGAGCTTGCGGACGACGATGACATCGAGCGGTGCATCGAGGGCGCGGGCGACCTCGGACGCGACCGGAACGCCGCCGCGCGGAAGACCGAGCACGACGATGGCTTCACCGCGGAGGTGCTCCAACCGTTTGCCCAGACGACGTCCTGCATCGACACGATTCACGAAAGTCATGACGACCTCCTCTCACGCTCCTTCGGTCTGGTCTCCTTCGGTCTGGTCTCGTTCAGTCTGGTCTCCTTCGGTCTGGTCTCCTTCAGCGAGGTCGCGGTCGAGGGATGCGCTTTCAGTACCTGTACAGGGCGGCGAGTGGTGATCCTGCGGGGAGTCGCTCGGGCGGAACCAGGTGCATTCGCGCACCGTGTCGCCACGCCTCGCTGATGATGCCGTTGACGAAGTCAGTCGCGCCCGGTTCCCACTCCTCGAGGAGTTCGGCCGGCTGTGTTGGTCTGCCCCAACGCGGTGTGGTGGATGCGACGAGGAGATCGCTTACCCGACCCTGTGCACTCGCCTCGATCAGTTCGTCGAGGTCGGTGCCGGCCAGCCCGGTTCCGACACGTTCGGCGAGTCGCTCGACGAGCACGTCGTCACGTTCGGCCAGGACCGGTTCGATCACCTCCTCGACTCGCTGATGCAGTTCGCTCGTCGTCAACTCCTCGGGGCTGCCGACCGCCGCCGCGATCACGCGATGATGGCGGGTGGTGTGCTGGTAGCGAGCCACCGAGGGCGCCGTGCCTGCCACCACGAGAGGGCTCTCGAGATCGCTGTGCAGGAATTGCAGGACCGCGTCGTCCACCTTTTGGAAGAAGCGGATCAGACGTTCCTTGCGGTCCTCGTCCTGGGCTCCACTGCCATGACCGATATTCGACAGGTGCCCGCTGCCGACAGGACCGCCCGAGTGGCTGCTGCCCATCCGTTCGTCACGTTCGTACCAGAGCGCCTCGTCCACCGAAGCGGGCAGGTCGGGCACCTCGCACACCGACCACCGCGTCCGATCGAGCCGGGCCAGTGCAACATTCTCGGCACCGACCGTCAGCACATGGCACGTGGGCCCATCTTCGACGGTGGACAGCAGCGGTCCGATTGTGAACTGGTTGCCCGTCGCGGCGAGCGCCTGTACGGGTACATCGATGGCGAACTCTGCAGCGAACCCGGGTGCGCAGAACAACGCAAGACCGCCGGAGTGTTCGGCGATGACCGTGCGCTGGAGCACCGATTCGGTGGGCTCGAGAAGATCGTCGATGCCGGGCGTGCCCATCGCCTCGAGCTGCGCCCGCGCCGAGGCGACGAGACTCTTCAACTCGAGATGGACCCTGCGGTCGTCGGGATGTTGTCGCTCGATCGGCAGGATGATCGACACACATGGCGTCGCGGTGTGGCGAGCCAGTGCGTC
>JANOTN010000077.1:0-7597 GCA_031416375.1 Ilumatobacteraceae bacterium | reverse complement strand
CCGGCTCGAGAATTCGGTTGAAACGTTGCGTCGGGAACTCGACATCGAGCCCGAAGTCGCCGAAGCGGCCGAACAGCCAGAGCTTCCAGAGGGTGCCACCGCCGCCGGGCGTGCTCGTGAGCTCGATCGCGAGCTGCGTCTACTCGGCCCAATCAACCCGTTGGCGCTCGAGGAGTTCAACGAACTTCAGCAACGCAGCCAGTTCCTCGAAACACAGCTCGAGGATGTGCGATCGACGCGCCGTGACCTGGCGAGGGTGATCAAGGCTGTCGATCAAGAAATTCAGAACGTATTCGCTGGTGCCTTCGCTGACGTAAGTGCCAATTTCACCCAGTTGTTCGCGACATTGTTTCCTGGTGGCGTCGGCAAACTGTTGCTCACGGCACCTGACGACTTGCTGAACACCGGTATCGAGGTCGAGGCAAAACCGAGCGGTAAGAACGTCAAGAAACTGTCGTTGTTGTCAGGTGGCGAACGCAGCCTGACGGCGTTGGCGTTCCTTTTTGCCGTGTTCCGCAGCCGGCCGTCGCCGTTCTACGTGATGGACGAAGTTGAAGCGGCGCTCGACGACGTCAACCTGCACCGCTTCCTTGGACTGATCCAAGAGTTTCGCAAGGACGCTCAACTACTGATCGTGTCGCACCAGAAGCGCACGATGGAGGCCGGCGACAGCCTGCTCGGCGTCTCGATGCAACCGGGTGGTTCGTCCAAGGTTGTGACCGAACGGGCCAGTAGCGCAACGCCGGTCTGAGGCGAGCTACTGTTTCTCGGTCAGGTGCCATCGGCACCGGGGGAGACCGATAGTCGTGCCAACCGATGTTCGTGGGGCGGTGTCAGGTGACATTGCTGTAGAACTGGTGCGTGTCAGCAAGTCGTTCGGTGACGTCGTCGCCGTTGACGACGTTTCATTGACAATTGCGAACGGCGAGTTCTTCTCCCTGCTGGGTCCATCGGGTTCCGGCAAGACCACCGTGCTGCGAATGATTGCCGGCTTCGAACTCCCAACAGCTGGGGCGCTGCTACTGCACGGCCAAGACGTCACCAACCGCGCGCCGTACGACCGAGACGTCAACACGGTGTTCCAGGACTACGCCCTCTTCCCACACATGACAGTGCAGGAAAACGTCGAGTACGGGCCCAAAGTCAGAGGTGTTGGTAAGCCAGAACGCCGAAACCGCGCCGCCGAAATGCTTGAATCCGTTCGACTGGGTGAGTACGGCCACCGCAAGCCGAACCAATTGTCCGGCGGCCAGCGCCAACGTGTTGCGCTCGCCCGTGCGCTCGTCAACCGTCCGAAGGTACTGCTGCTTGACGAGCCGCTTGGTGCCCTCGACCTCAAACTCCGCGAGGAGATGCAGGTCGAGCTAAAGACGATCCAACGTGAGATCGGAATCACGTTTGTGTTCGTCACCCACGATCAAGGCGAAGCGCTCAGCATGAGCAATCGGATCGCTGTATTCAACGGTGGTCGAATCGAACAGGTCGGCACGCCACAGGAGATCTACGAACAGCCGGCGACGGCATTTGTCGCCGGGTTCGTCGGCACATCGAACTTGATCGACGCCGCCCTGTCTGCTGTACTGTTTGGCGACGAGCGTCCACACTCGGTTCGACCAGAACGAATTCGGCTGAATCCTGGTGTCGTCAGCGATGGCGACGTGTCGATTGAAGGAACTGTAAGTGACATTCAGTATCTCGGCTCCGACTGCAGGGTCCGCGTTGACCTTGCGGACGGCAGCCACATTCTCGCCAGCGTACCGAGCGACGGTCTCGCTGGCGTGGCCATGGGCGGCAACGTCCGTGTGGCATGGCCGCGTTCAGCGGCATTGACCGTCGCAGTATCTACCACGCCGCAAGGCACTCCGAAGGGGGAAACATGAACAGATCACGAGCTACCGCTGCACTCATGGTGTCGCTAGCGCTTGTCGCCGCAAGTTGCGGGGATGATGAGCAAGCAACCGACGCGCCAACAGCCGAAGAGGACACCGCTGCAACCGCAACGGCAGAAGATCCAGTTACGGAAGCAACCGAAACCGCCGAAGCCCCGACAACTGAGCCGTCGGCACCGGCCACCGAACCTGAAGAGCCAGCGTCGGTTACAGAGTCCGACTCAGCTCCGGCTGACACCGACTACATGTGGACCCCCAACGCCGACGTGCTTGCCGGGGCCGAGGGGCAGGTCAATATCGTTGCCTGGCCCGGCTACATCGAGAGTGGCGAAACCGCTCCGGAATACGACTGGGTGACGCCGTTCACTGAGTTAACCGAGTGTGCAGTCAACGTCAAACTCGGCGGTACCAGCGATGAGATGGTGCAACTGATGCAGAGCGGCGAGTACGACGGTGTGTCGGCCTCCGGCGATGCAACCCAGCGGCTCATGGCCGGTGGCGATGTTGTTGCCCTCGATCTGGCGGAATACTCCAGCTACGCCGACATCTTCGAAGGCTTGAAGGACAAGCCGTGGAACTCGCTCGACGGCGCTGCGATGGGCATCCCGCACGGTCGCGGTGCCAACTTGCTGGTGTACAACACCGAGGCCTTCCCGACCGCTCCCGATTCGTGGGGTGTGATGTGGGAGCCGGGCTCCGCTGCCGAGGGCACGGCCTCGGTCTATGACAGTCCGATCTACATTGCCGATGCGGCGTTGTGGTTGATGGCGACGCAGTCAGATCTGGGTATCACCAATCCGTATGCACTCGATCAAACGCAATTCGATGCGGCGATTGCCGTGCTCGAATCGCAGAAGGCAGTCGCTGGTCAGTACTGGTCCGACTATCTTGTCCAGGCCGATTCGTTGGCCTCCGGCGAAGTGCTGGCTGGGACCACCTGGCAGGTTGTCGCCAACTACGCCGTGTCGCTCGGTGCCAAGATTGACGTTGTGAAGCCAAAGGAAGGGGCCACCGGTTGGTCTGATACCTGGATGCTTTCGTCGAAGGCCGCCAACCCGAACTGTATGAAGTTGTGGATGGACTGGATCTCTTCACCACGGGCGAACGCCCAAGCCACCGAATACTTCGGCGAGGCGCCGAGCAACGCATTGAGTTGCGGTCTGACTGCCGATCCGGAACACTGCACCAACTATCACGCCGACAGCGAGGCCTACTGGACTGACGTCTGGTACTGGACCACGGCGACCGAGGAGTGCCTCGACGGGCGCACCGACGTGACATGTGTGCCGTACACCGAATGGGTTGCGGCGTGGAGCGCATTGCGCGCCTAGACCCATCGTCAACTGAACCAGGGGGGGTCGCGCAGCGGCCCTCCCTGGGTCGCGCCCTGAGCCGTCGATTCCGTTCGAATCGGCGGCTCAGCGTGTTGACCACGCTCAGTCCACCGGTGCTGTGGATGCTCGTGATTTACATTGCGTCGCTCGTGTCGCTGGTTTTGGCGGCGCTGTTCAAGCTCGATCCGAAGTCACAGAAGCCGACGACTGACTTCACCCTCGACAACATTCGGGACGCCTTGACTAATGGCACCGTGCTGACCGTGGTTGCCCGAACGGTGGCGATAGCTGCCGGCGTAACCGTGCTGTGCTTTCTGATCGCGCTGCCCACGGCGTATTTCATCGCCAAGGTCGCGCCTATCTGGATCCGTCGCGGTTTGATCGTGTCGATGCTTTTACCGTTGTGGGCCGGGTACCTCGTTAAAGGCTATGCATGGCGGGCGATGTTGTCGCCAGGCAGCGATAACAAGTTCGCCGCCGCCGGTCGGGGTGGTGGCGGCTTTCTCAAGTCGGTGTTTGGTTGGACACCTGGCTTCGGCACGACCGGAGTGGTGATCGCGCTCGCCTATCTCTGGGTTCCGTTCATGGTGCTTCCGATCTACGCCGGGCTGGAGCGGTTGCCGACTTCGCTGCTCGACGCCTCTGGCGATCTTGGGGCTCGCCCATTTCGCACGTTCCGTTCGGTGATCATGCCGCTAATGCTTCCGTCGATCGCGGCCGGGTCGATTTTCACGTTCTCATTGTCGCTCGGCGACTACATCGTTCCGCAACTCGTCACCGACGGCAAGCAGCGAGTGATGTTCGGAACGTTTATCAACTCCACCTTGGGGGCACCAAACCAGCCGCTGGCGGCCGCCTATACCCTCTGGCCGCTTGCGATCATCACCGTCTACCTGTTCGCCATGAAGCGGGCAGGAGCGTTCGAGAACCTGTAACTCGATGCGCACTTCGCTCGTCGCCAAACTTGTTCTCGGAGCATGGACACTGATCACTCTGGCGTTCCTGTACGTGCCCCTGCTCGTGGTGGCTCGGCTCTCTTTGAACACGGCGAATTCGGTGGCCTGGCCGCCGACCGGCTGGACGACCAAGTGGTGGTCTGAAGCGTGGAAGACCGACGCTCCACGCGAAGCCCTGATGCGCTCGGTGTGGGTGGCGCTGGTTGCCACGCTGATCGCCCTTGTGCTCGGCACGTTGGCGGCGTTCGCGATCCAGCGATACCAGTTTTTCGGACGCAATACGGTGTCGTTTCTGATGGTGTTGCCGATTGCGCTGCCCGGAATCGTCACCGGTATCGCTCTCCAGAACACGTTCAGCCGCCGGATCGATCTCGGCTTGTTCGATTTCTCGGTCGGGCTCGGGTTCCATTCGTTGGTGATCGCCCATGCCACCTTTTGTGTGGTGATCGCCTACAACAATGTGATCGCCCGCCTACGCCGTTCGTCGCCGAATTTGCTGGAGGCGTCGGCCGATCTGGGTGCTCACGGCATACAGACGTTCCGCTTCGTGACCTTCCCGCTGTTGCGATCAGCGCTACTTGCCGGCGGAATTCTGGCGTTTGCGCTGAGTTTCGATGAGATTGTGGTCACGACGTTCACGGCCGGTTCGGGATACGTGACGCTGCCACAGTGGATCCTGGCGAACTTCAGCCGTCCAAAGCTGGTGCCGATCATAAACGTGGTGGCGACCTTCGTGATGATTCTGTCGATCCCACTGGCCTGGTTGGCACAGAGACTGGGTGATTCCGACGGCTGACAACGCTTCCCGATAGCGCCGATTCTGGCCGATAGCGTCGATTCTGATGGAGTGGGTTTTTCTTGTCCTGGCTGTCGCCGTTCTGGCGTTTGGCCTCGGGGTCGTCGTTCTCAACCGGAAGCGTTCAGCACTTCCGCCCGGTCGCCCGGTGCCGCCACCGGTTGCCCCGCCGCCGAGATCGGCTGACGAGGTCGAGACTCAACCGGAACCGGAACAGGTGCCGGTCAAACCCGCTTCGCTGCGGGATCGGATGGCGACGGCTCGTTCGACGTTTGCGGGCGCGTTCTTGGGCGTACTCGGGCGAACTGCGATCACTGACGAAACATGGCACGAACTCGAAGAAGCGTTGCTCCGGGCCGATGTTGGGGTCGGTGTGACAGAGTCCCTGCTGGGTGAGCTCAAGTCTCGAGTGAAGTCGAAAGAGATCACAGAGCCGTCGCAGCTTCTTGATGCATTGCAGGGCGACATGGTCGCCAAGCTCGGTGACTCCGATCGCTCGCTCCGGTTCGACGATTCGTTCGAGCCCGGCCATCCCAATGTGTGGATGTTCGTTGGCGTCAACGGTGTCGGCAAGACGACAACGATCGGCAAGCTCGCCAAACAGCAGGCCGACATTGGTCGTTCGATTCTGCTGGCGGCCGGCGACACGTTCCGTGCCGCGGCAGCCGAACAACTCGCAACATGGGCCGAGCGATCCGGTGCCGAGTTCGTCCGCGGGGCAGAGGGCGGCGATCCCTCGTCAGTGATTTTCGACGGTGTCGAGCGTGCCGCCGCTCGCAACCTTGACCTGGTACTTGCTGATACGGCTGGCCGACTGCACACCAAGACGAACCTGATGGAAGAGTTGAAGAAGGTTCGCCGGGTCGCCGAAAAGGGTGCTGGCACCGTGACAGAAACGCTGCTGGTCATCGATGCGACCACCGGCCAGAACGGCCTGACTCAAGCCCGTGAGTTCCGTGAGGCGACCTCCGTAACGGGCGTCGTGCTGACCAAGCTCGATGGTTCCGCAAAAGGTGGCATCGTATTTGCGATCGAGACTGAGTTGGGTATCCCCGTGAAGCTGGTCGGCGTCGGCGAAACGATTAGCGACCTGATCCCATTCGACCCCAGCGAGTTTGTTTCGGCGTTGTTCGAACAATCCTGAAAATCTGGGGAACCAACCCATCACGAGGAGCGTCCAACTGACATGAAGCGTGAACATTCTCGACTGATCCCAGCGGCACTCGCCGCAATCCTCGTGCTTGGTGCCTGTGGTTCCGACGAATCCGCGACCGGTGATACGGCGCCATCGGTGTCCTCTGACGATGGTGGCAGCGACAACGGCTCCACCGGCACAGGAATGCTGGCCCCGCGTCCGATCGAAATTGCCGACGGAAGTGGGGTGTCAGCAAATCAGACCGCAGAGGGGGCGGATTCGAGCAAGGTCAGCGCCGACATGTCGTACATGCCGGCCTACATCGCTGACTACATCGTCGGCGAGGGAATGCCAGCGCTTCCGACGAATGATGTCGGGTACTGGTTCGAGACTGGTATTCCGGCTACGGCCGACGAGGTTGCCGCGCTGGCCGCCGTGTTTGGTGTGACGGGCGAGCCGGAGCGAATCGACGAGGGTTACGGCATTCGCTGGCAGGTCGGCCCCGCTGACGGCACGGCCCCCGCCTTTACGATGTACGAGGATGCGCAACGTTCGTGGAACTACAGCCCCTCTTGGGAGACTCAGAGCGTCGGCCGTGCAGTCGAAGGTTGTGCGGTTGCCGTCGATTCCGAGGGCAACACGACGGGTACCTGCCCGCCTGTTGAGGAGCCGACGCCGCCAGTTGGGATCTTGACGGCGGCTGAGGTCGAGGCCAGAGCGACCGAACTGCTGGTCGCCGCCGGTGAAGACCCGTCGACGTATACGTTCGAAACGTACGCTGATCAGTGGTACGCCAGCACAGCCGCTGTCAAGCAGCTCAACGGAGCGCCCGCTGGCAAGCGGTGGGACATGGGATTCGGTGAGAACGGTGTGATGCAGTACGCCGGAGGAACGCTGGCCGATCCCGTCGCAGTCGGGCCATATCCTTTGATCGATCTTGACACGGCGATCGCACGCCTCAAGGATCAGAACTGGTTCTACGGCGGTGGCGGTGTGATGCGAGATGGCGGGATTGCCACTCCGGCGATCATCGCCGAGCCACCGGTTGCGGTCGACATGGTCGAGGCCGATCCTGCGATTGGTGCGATGCCGATCGACGGCACAGTCCCGGAACCTGAGCCGATCACGGTCACCCTGGTCGATGTCCAAACCGACGTGTGGTGGGTGTCGGATGTCAACGGTTCCGTGTGGTTGCTCCCGGCATACCGATTCATCGATACCGATGGCGGTTGGCACGTCGTTCCAGCAGTGACCGACGAGTTCCTGATCCAAGTCGAGCCAGACGTTGTGGTCGGTGAGCCAGGTGTGCCGCCCGCCGAGCCGATGCCTGGCGATACCGTGACCCCTGATGACCCGACACAGCCGCCGACAGATCCGGCGTTGTTCGACGCTTCGGTGCTTGAACCGTTCGTCGGTCTGACGCTGAAGGAGTTCACGGGTGAGGCCGAGGCGCTCGGCGCATCGGTACGAGTTGTCGAGCAAGATGG
>JANOTN010000076.1:0-13813 GCA_031416375.1 Ilumatobacteraceae bacterium | reverse complement strand
GACGTGATCGGCGGGCTGGCACCAGTCGCAGGAGCCAGGGAGTTCCTCGACGATCTCCGGTTGCGTACACAGGTGATCATCCTGTCCGACACGTTTGAGCAGTTCGCCGCGCCGTTTATGCAGCAACTCGGTATGCCTGCGATCTTCTGTCATCGGCTAGTCGTCGAGAACGACCGGATCGTCGACTATAGGTTGCGTCAGAGTGACCAAAAGCGGCACGCCGTGAACGCCTTCCATGCCCTCAACTACCGCGTGATCGCGGCCGGTGATTCGTACAACGACACAGCCATGTTGGGCGCTTCAGATCGTGGGATACTCTTCCGTTCGCCTCCCAAGTTGCAGGCCGAGTTCTCGCAATTTCCTGCGGTCGACGAGTTCAGCGAGCTGCGTAAACTGATCCTTGACGCAATCTGAACCGTGAGATTTCTCGGGTCAGGTGTCCGCTCGGGGTCTGACGACGATCCGCTGCCAGACTGAACAGATGTCAGCCGCTGTACACAACGAAGCCTTCTTCACGTCATCTGACGGTTTGAGCCTGTACCGACAGAGTTGGCTCCCTCAAGGTGAGCCACGCGCTGTCGTGATGATTCTTCATGGACTTGGCGAGCATTCGGGGCGATACGCCCACGTCGCGACCGCGTTGGTCGACGCTGGATACGGCGTGCACGCTATGGACCATCGTGGCCATGGCAAGTCCGATGGAAAACGTGCGTATCTCAAGTCGTACGACGAGTTCATGACCGATCTGGTGCAGTTCCGTGGGCTGATCGAAGCAGTACATAGGGGCAAACCGCTGGTGCTGCTCGGGCACAGCATGGGCGGAAACCTCGCCGTCGCTCACGCTCTCGACCATCAAACCGGCCTCTCAGGGCTCGTGCTGAGTGGACCGGCACTCAAGGTCGGCGATGACTTCTCCGCAATCCAGCTCAAGATCTTTGGTTTGATGGGCAAGTTGCTGCCTGGCGTTCGACCGCAGGCCCTGAGTGCCGATTCGATCAGCCGCGATCCAGCCGTGGTGGCTGCCTATCGAGACGACCCTCTGGTCTTCACCGGCAAGATCACGGCCGGGCTTGGTGCCGCCCTGATCGACGCGATGGGCACGTTCCCGGCGCGGTATAACGAGTTCCGGCTTCCGTTGTTGCTGATGCACGGCACCGAGGACAAATTGACCAACATCGAAGGCACTCGTGAACTCGAATCGGCGGCCACGAACGCAACGGTCACCGCGCACTACTACGACGGACTGTTCCACGAGATCTTCAACGAGCCAGAGCAGCAGCAGGTGATTGGCGACCTGCTCACCTGGCTCGACGCCACCCTGGAATGAGGTCGCCAGACCAGCATTCTCGTGACTTGCGATCTGGGCTGATCGGTACGGCGATCGCCGTTTCGGCGTGGGGGTTCTCCGGGATCCTGATCAAGTCGATCGACATGGGGGCGGTGCCGATCGCCTTCTGGCGGTTCTCGGCGTACGCCGCGATCCTCGCCGCCTGGACCCGATACCGCGGTGACCGAGTCAATCTTGCTGTGCTGCGTTTGTCGGCGCCCGGAGGGCTTTGCCTCAGTGCTGACGTGCTGCTGTTCTTCACGGCGATCAAGCTCACGACCGTCGTGAACGCCACCACGATCGGTGCGATGCAACCATTGATCGTCGGCGTATTCGCCTCCCGAATGTTTGGTGAGAAGGTCAGGCGACCGGAGATCCTGGCCGCTCTCGTGGCGATTGTCGCTGTCGTCACGATCGTGATTGAGTCGGCCGGAACGCCGAAGTGGAACGGCTGGGGCGATCTCGCCGCGTTTGGCACGTTGTTTGCCTGGAGCGGCTACTTCATCACCGCCAAGCGCGCCAAGGACCTGCTCACCCCGATGGAGTTCACGTTCGGTACGAGCGTCTGGACGGCGGGAGCGGCGCTGATCGCCGGGTTCGTGTTCTCGCAGGACATGTCGGTGCCGACCGGCGAGAACTGGCTGTGGATCGCCGGCGTGATCGTCGTGGGTGGGTTCCTCGGGCACTCGATGATGAACTGGTCCCTGGTTCGAGTTCCGTTGTGGCTCGGTTCTGCACTCACGCTCTTGATCCCGGTGATCTCGTCAATCGCCGCCTGGATCTTCCTCGGCGAGTCGCTCTCGCTGATCCAATTAGCAGCGATGGCTGTGGTCGTGCTGGCCTTGGCTTACATCGTGATTCGACAGAGTGGATCCGAGCAGTCGAAGTTGGCCATTCGGAGCACGGTCGACCCTGCCGGTACGCTCGCTCCGTGACCGATTCGAAGATCATCTACACGTACACCGACGAAGCGCCTGCGTTGGCGACCTACTCGTTGCTGCCGATCGTCGAGGCGTTTGCCAGAGCCGCAGGTGTCGCCGTCGAAACTCGCGATATCTCACTTGCTGG
Organism: Ilumatobacteraceae bacterium; assembly: GCA_031416375.1. Taxonomy (GTDB): domain Bacteria; phylum Actinomycetota; class Acidimicrobiia; order Acidimicrobiales; family Ilumatobacteraceae; genus Ilumatobacter. The sequence goes on along the minus strand of JANOTN010000076.1, from coordinate 11,418 downwards.
CCGCACGCTGGCGCTGTTTCCCGACTTTCTCACCGCGGAACAGCGCGTCGCTGACGACCTCGCTGAGCTTGGCGCGTTGTCGCTGCTTCCTGAGGCGAACATCATCAAGTTGCCCAACGTGTCAGCCTCGATGCCGCAGCTGCAAGCCGTGATTGCCGAACTGCAGGGCAATGGGTATGCGATCCCCGACTATCCAGAGGACCCGGCCAACGAAGTCGAGAAGTCGATCCGAACCCGCTACGACAAGGTCAAGGGGTCGGCCGTCAACCCCGTGCTCCGCGAAGGGAACTCCGACCGCCGGGCACCAAAAGCGGTCAAGGACTACGCCAGGAGTCATCCACATTCGATGGGTGCCTGGTCGGCCGACTCGAAGACGCACGTTGCCACGATGGGCCACAACGACTTTTACTCGAACGAGCAGTCGGTCACGATGTCTGAGGCCGGGTCGCTGCGGATCGAACTGCTCACGGCGAGGGGAGAGACTGTCGTGCTCAAGCCGTCAGTACCGGTGCTCGCCGGTGAGGTGGTTGACGGCACATTCATGAGTAAACGAGCGCTGATCCGCTTCCTGGAAGAGCAAATCGCCGACGCGAAGCAACAGGGTGTGTTGTTCTCGTTACACCTCAAAGCAACAATGATGAAGGTCTCTGACCCGATCATCTTCGGTCATGCAGTGCGGGTATTCTTCGCCGACGTGTTTGCCAAGCATGCCGACGTGCTCGACACGATCGGGGCCGACCCGAACAACGGCTGGGGCAACATCGCAGCCGCCGTTGCTGCGCTGCCGGAAGCCGAGCGTGACGCCGTCGAAGCCACGATTACTGCTGTGTACGAATCGCGCCCAGCGATCGCAATGGTTGACTCCGACAAGGGAATCACCAATCTGCACGTTCCAAGCGACATCATCGTCGATGCTTCGATGCCGGCCATGATCCGAACGTCCGGTCAGATGTGGAATGCGGCCGGTAACCCGCAGGATTGCAAGGCCGTAATCCCGGACTCCAGTTACGCCGGGATTTACACAGCGGTAGTTGATGACTGTCGCGCCAACGGTGCCTACAACCCGGTCACCATGGGTTCGGTGCCCAATGTCGGCCTGATGGCGCAGGCCGCCGAGGAGTATGGCTCGCACGACAAGACGTTCGAAATTCCCGCAGACGGCACGGTTCGAGTGGTTGATCAGAACGACGCGGTGGTGATGGCGTTCGATGTCGACCAGGGCGACATTTGGCGGATGTGTAACGCACGCGATCTCCCGATCCAGGACTGGGTCAAGCTGGCCGTCACTCGCTCACGCGCATCTGGTGCCCCGGCGATCTTTTGGCTCGATGAGAGACGCGCCCACGACGGTCAACTGATCACGAAGGTCCGCCGCTACCTCCGTGACCACAACACCGATGGCCTCCAGATCGACATCATGTCGCCGAGCGATGCAACGAAGTTCTCGCTTGGTCGGATCCGTCAAGGTCTCGACACGATCTCGGTCACCGGCAACGTGCTGCGCGATTACAACACCGATCTGTTCCCGATCCTCGAGCTCGGCACCAGTGCAAAAATGTTGTCGATCGTGCCCTTGATGAACGGTGGCGGCCTGTTCGAGACCGGAGCCGGCGGGTCAGCCCCGAAGCACGTCCAGCAGTTCGTCAAGGAGAATTACCTGCGTTGGGATTCGCTCGGTGAGTTCCTGGCCTTGGCAGTGTCGTTTGACCATCTGGCCACGCGGACCGGCAATACCAAAGCGCAGGTGTTGGCCGACACGCTCGATGCGGCAACGGGAAGGCTGCTCAACGAGGACCGTTCGCCCGCCCGACGGATGGGACAGATCGACAACCGCGGCAGCCACTGCTATCTGGCCGCATATTGGGCAGAGGCGCTCGCCACTCAGACATCCGACGCCGAACTCGCATCCAAGTTCGCTCCGTTGGCGGCGCTGCTGTCCGAGAACGAATCGACGATCCACGCCGAGTTGATTGCCGATCAAGGCCACGCCAACGACATTGGCGGCTACTACCAACCCGACCCCCGGTTGGCAGCCGCAGCGATGCGTCCGAGCGCAACCTTCAACGCCGCCATGTCAACGTTGTAGCCATTATGCGACCGCAAATCGTGGTGACTGGACGGATTCCCGATGCCGGACTTGCCGTACTCCGACAGACTGGCGATGTGTGGGCATGGGATACCGACGAGCCGATCACGGTTGACGTTCGTGACGTACAACTCGCGTCGGCCGACGCCGTCGTCACGCTGTTGACCGATCGCGTCGACGATGTGTTCCTCGATGCGGCACCCAGGCTGAAAGTGGTCGCCAACGTAGCTGTCGGCTACAACAACATCGACGTGGCGGCCTGTACCCGACGCGGTGTGATCGTCACCAACACGCCCGGAGTGTTGACCGATGCCACGGCCGACATCGCCATGTCGCTGATCCTAATGGTGACTCGCCGGCTTGGTGAGGGCGAGCGATTGATTCGCTCCGGAGCCTCGTGGAAGTGGGGCATGTTCACGATGCTCGGTACCGGGATCCAGGGGCGACAACTCGGGATCATCGGGATGGGCGGAATTGGCGAGGCGTTGGCTGCGCGTGCCAGCGTGTTCGGAATGAACGTCGTGTACCACAACCGCTCGGCGGTCGACCCCGAAACCGAGGCACGTCTGCGTGCTCACCGGGTGCCGCTCGATGAGTTGCTCGCCACCAGCGACGTCGTATCGATCAACTGCCCGTACAACGACTCGACGCATCACCTGATCGACGCCGACGCGCTTGCAGCGATGCGTTCGGATTCGTACCTGATCAACACGGCCCGCGGCCCGATCGTCGACGAAGCGGCCTTGACCGCAGCCCTGCACGAGGGCACAATCGCCGGTGCCGGATTGGACGTTTTCGAGCGTGAACCCAGCGTTGATCCCGGCCTGCTCGACCTCGACAATGTGGTCCTGATTCCGCATCTCGGTTCCGCCACCATCGAGACTCGGTCAGCGATGGCGACGCTCGCCGCCCGCAACGTCGCCGAAGTGTTGGCCGGTCGCCCGCCGCTCACCCCGATTTCGTGATCTCCATGCAACCAGTTCGAGTCGGAGTGATTGGGGTCGGTGGGATGGGTTCGTATCACGCCAGAACTCTGGCGTCGCTGGCACACGTCGAAGTCGTCGCCGTAGCCGACACGTACGAAGCCAACGCTCTATCGGTTGCCGAACAGATCGGGGCGCGAGCACTGTTCGATCCGATGGAGTTGGCGTCATCAGCCGAACTCGATGGAGTCGTGATCGCCTCCCCGGATTCCACTCACGTCGAGTTGACGCTCGCTGCTATGGCGCACCGAGCATTCGTGTTGTGCGAGAAGCCGCTGGCTACGACAGCGTCCGACGCGATTCGAGTGGCGGATGCCGAGGTGGCGCTCGGGTGCCGATTGGTCCAGCTTGGTTTCATGCGCGAATACGACCCGGCTCACGTGCAGCTGGTGGCTGAGCGGTCAACGCTCGGCGAGATCCACTACCTCAGGGCCGTGCACCGCAACTCGAATCAGCGACCACGCCCGCTGCAGCAGATCGTCGGCCAATCGATGATCCACGACATCCATTCGGTTCGGTTCCTGACGGGCCAGGAAATTACGTCGGTGATGGCGTTCGGATCCGCAGCGCATCAAGGCTCGTTTCGTCACGTGATGGCCGTATGCACCCTGTCGTCGGGAATCCACGCCACGATCGAGTTCGACGATCAGGGCTACGCCTACGACGTCACCGTCGAGATGCTGGGCGACAACGGCGATGCACTCACCGGGCCGCCGAGTCGGGCCGTACGACGACGAAACGGCGCTGTTGACACCTTCATCGGTCCCGACTGGTTCGGCTGGTTCGCAGAGGCCTATCGAGCGCAGGATCAAGCCTGGATTGATTCGATCAGAGCAGGCAGCGCCGCCGGACCCAGCGTGTGGGATGGCGTCGCGTCGCAACTCGCCGTCGACGCAATCATGCTGTCGCTACAAACCGGCTTGTCAGCCAAGGTCGAATCAATCGATCGACCATCGATCTACTCCATCGATTCAACGTAGCCAAGGCGTTAGCGGACTGCTGCCAGTCGCACTCGAGTCATGGTACGGACCTGTGAATGCCTGATTGCGTCGACCAGATTCGACCATGCATGCGCTGCGGTAGCACCCTCCGCCGAAGCGGAAACAATCTCGCCGTCGTAGCGCTCGGCTTCAGCGATCCAAACCGGTTCCACCCGCACCAGCCTGCCGTCACGGCCGCGCACATGGTTCTCGCGGTAGTCGAGCATCGTGCGCCAACCCGTTCGTTCCAGTTGGCGGCGGTCAGCAGGTTCCAGAACGGCACCATGCTGGCGAACGCGATCGCTTGGGCTGCGCAGACTCGACATCGTTCCATTGTGAACCAACAGGCCTGTGGAACGTCAGCCCCAATAACATGTGAATTTCCTGGGGATTACGGCCCTCAGGCTGTGGGTTCAGCGATCAACACTGGGATCACGCGATCAGTTTTCGCCTGATACTCGACATACGGCGGGAACACGCTGACGCTGCGCTCCCACCACACCGACTTCTCGTCACCGGTGATCTCACGCACCGCGAAATCGGCTGGCTCAGCACCGTCTTGAATCGTCACCTTCGAACTGGCGAGCAGATTTGCGTACCACTCGGGGTTAGTCGGAGCACCGCCCCGCGACGCCACGATGGCGTAACAACCAGCATGTTCGACCCGCATCAATGCAATCTTGCGTACCTTGCCCGACTTGCGGCCTCGCATCGTCACGACGATCACCGGAATCCCGGTCTCCCGCAACGTATTCGCCCTGGTTCCTCCACTCGCCTCGTATTCGGCAACCTGATCCCGCACCCAGGCCACTGGACTCGGCTCGTACTCACCCTCAATTGGCATGACGGGGAGTGTACGAGATGCCAGGCTGTCAGTCATGGGCTACACCGTCGCACCCGATGGATCGTGGAAGTCGATCCTGCGCGATGGCCGCGTGGCAATTTGCTTCGATGACGAGCGACCCCAACGCAACCCCGTGCCACCGGAGATGGTGGCCCGCGTCCGCGTCACCCACCTCGCCGCCAAGGTCGATGTCGCTGGCTGATCTGATTGGGCGAAGTCGGGGTAAGTTCGGGGCATGTTGATTGTCGCCGGCGAGATCACGACCACCAGCGAAGACGGTCGAGCTCTGTTTCTCGCTGCCGTTCAACCGCTGGTCGAGGCGACATTGCAGGAGCCAGGTTGTCAGACATATGCTTTCTCACCTGATCCGAACGACGCCTGCTTGATCCGGCTGTACGAGCTGTGGGATAACGAAGAATCGCTCGCCGGTCACCTTGGCTCGGCGCACATCGCCACGTGGCGAACCGTGCAGGCCACGTTACCGATCGCTGATGCGTCGATCAGCAGGTACACGATCAGCGATGTTGCCTCGCTTGGTTGATCGACGGTCTTGATGAATCCGGCCGGTGTGCGCTGCACGTTGATCCGCGGCGGCACGTCGAAGGGTGCCTTCTTCGTGGCAGGCGACCTGCCCACTGACGTGGCCGTGCGTGACGACCTCCTGATGCGGATCATGGGGAGTCCGGACGCCCGACAGATCGACGGGGTGGGCGGTGCCCATCCGCTCACCAGCAAGGTCGCGTTGGTGAGCCGGTCAGCGCGTTCCGACGCCGACATCGACTACCTGTTCCTCCAGGTCTTCGTCGACCAGCCGTTGGTGACGGACCAACAAAACTGCGGCAACATGCTCGCAGGCACGGGTCCATTTGCCGTCGAGCGTGGCCTCGTTGAGGTTCCAACGGGCGCAGATCACGCCTCTGTTCGGGTGTACATGGTGAACACCGACAGTATTGCGACGGCCGTGTTTCCCCTGTCCAGCGGTCTTCCTGACTACACCGGGGACACGGCAATCGATGGCGTGCCAGGCACCGCTGCCACGATCCGACTGGATTTCGAGAACATTGCAGGCGGGTCATGCGGAGCACTCCTGCCGACTGGAAACGTCGTTGATGTGATCGACGGCATCGAGGTGACGATGATCGACAACGGCATGCCGGTCGTCGTGATGCGGGCCTCCGACCTTGGCGTTACGGGTTACGAGTCGCCCGAGGAACTGGAAGCAAACACACCCCTCCGTGCCAAGCTTGAGGCGATTCGCCTAATTGCGGGTCCGATCATGAACCTCGGAGACGTCACGAACAGCACAGTGCCCAAGCTGACCCTGGTCGCCCCACCCCGCGACGGCGGTCACATCTGCACCAGGACCTTCATTCCACATCGATGCCATGAGGCGATCGGCGTACTTGGGGCGGTATCGGTGGCGACCGCCGCCCTGCTCCCTCACTCCCCTGCCGCATCCGTCGCCGCTCTGAACGGGCCGACCGATCAGATCGTGTGCGAACACCCAACTGGTTCGTTCGATGCGTCGGTCGACGTCACCGTGCAGCCAGATGGCACGATTGAGGTTCGGCGCGCCGGAATCGTCCGCACGGCCCGCAAGTTGATGGATGGCATGGTCTATCCCCGGCCAAAACCCCGAGACAATTGAGATGCCCGAACCCCTTCCCACGATCCCGGCACCGCATCCGAACCCGCACTCCCCGGTGACGTTCACACCTCCTCCGAACGCATGTGATGCCCACTGCCACATCTTCGGACCGGGTCACCAGTTTCCCTTCTCGGACGATCGCACTTACACGCCGCCCGACTCCGGACTCGAACAATTCGAGATTCTGCAGACCCGACTCGGCCTCTCCCGCGCTGTGTTCGTACAGGCCTCCTGCCATGGCGTCGACAACTCGGCAATGGTCGACGCCATCGAGCGCGGCAACGGGCGATACGCCGGTGTGGCAATGATCGACGAATCGTTCAGCGCCGCGCACATTGGTGCGTTGCACGACGTCGGCGTGCGAGGCGCCCGATTCAACTTCGTCGCCCACCTCGGCGGTGCCCCAGAGCCCGACGTGTTCTGGCGGCTCGTCGACCGAGTGCAGCCATTCGGGTGGCACATCGTGCTCCACTTCGATGCCAAAGATCTCCCGAGCTACGCCGACCTGTTCGATCGAATGCCGTGCTCCTACGTGATCGACCACATGGCGCGGGTGCCGGTTGCCGGAGGACTCCAGCAGGAACCGTTCCAGCAGTTGCTCGAACTGATACAAGATGATCGCTGCTGGGTGAAGATCTCCGGTGCCGAGCGGCTGACCGCCGACGGGCCACCGCCATACAACGATGTCGCACCCTATGCGCAGGCCCTGATCGCCGCTGCGCCCGACCGAATTCTGTGGGGTACCGATTGGCCACACCCGAACGTGAGGCACATGCCAGACGACGGCGACCTATTAGATCTCCTCGCCACTTTCGCCCCTCACGACGCAACCAGAACGAAGATCCTCGTCAACAACCCGGAACGGCTCTACGACTTCAGTTGAACATCCGCGTCCCCTGACTTTTCGTTCAGCGGGCACCGACTCGCGTCGATGGTGGTCTACCTTCGATGCATGGAGGCACGCACTCGACTCGTGGTGATGGTTTCAGGCAATGGTTCCAACTTGCAGGCGATCCTCGACGCCTGCGCAAGCGGGTCGCTCCCGGCTCAGGTGGTCGCTGTCGTCAGTAACAATCCCGATGCGTACGCCCTCCGGCGAGCCGCTGACGCTGGAGTCGTCTCGGTCCACATCGGACTCCACGAGGGCGAAGACCGAGCCGACTACGACGCCCGCCTGACCGACATCGTCGCTGGGTTTGCCCCGGACCTCGTGATTTTGGCTGGTTGGCTCCGAATTCTCACGACGAGCTTCCTCGGTTGGTTCCCCGACCGTGTCGTCAACCTTCATCCGGCTCTGCCTGGCGAACTGCCCGGTATGCGCTCCATCGAGCGAGCCTGGACCGAAGCCCAAGCTGGCTCGCGCACGCGCACAGGCGTGATGGTCCACCTCGTTCCTGATGGCGGTGTCGATGACGGCCCACTGCTGGCGTCCGAGGAAGTTGCGATCCATCCCGACGACACGCTCGAGGCGCTGGAAGCCCGTATCCATACGGTCGAGCACCGGATTCTTGTCGACACGATTCGAACACTGTGCCAACAGCTGAGCAAACAGGAGGCAACGGCATGAGCCATCAGAACGACTCCCTCTTCGACCGCTACGACGCGCTCACGTTTGACGACGTCGTCGTGATCCCCGGTTATTCCGACACCCTTCCTGACGCAGTCGACACATCGGCTGTGTTCGCCGCCGACATCCTCCTCAGCGTTCCGCTCGTGTCGGCGGCGATGGACAAAGTCACGGAAGCGCGAATGGCGATCGCCATGGCCCGCAACGGCGGGATCGGCGTGATCCATCGAAACATGTCGATCGAGGAACAGGCCGCCGAAGTCCAGAAGGTCAAGCGCAGCCAGAGCGGGATGATCTCCGACCCGGTCACGCTGCGCAAGGACGCCCGACTGTTCGAAGCCGAGGCGTTGATGAACCGATTCAAGTTCTCCGGTGTCCCGATCACCGACGAGACCGGGCATCTCGTAGGAATTCTGACCAACCGTGACATTCGGTTCTGCGAAGGCTCCGACTACGAACGACCAATCAGCGAGTTCATGACGAGCGAAAATCTCGTCACGGCCAAGGTCGGCACGTCGCTCGACGAAGCCAAAATGATCCTGCAGAAGCACCGCATCGAGAAACTCCCACTGGTTGATGACCATGGCCGCCTCGTCGGGTTGATCACGGTCAAGGACATCCAAAAGCGACTCGATTACCCGAACGCCTCGCGTGACAGCCGCGGCCGCTTGCGAGCCGCTGCGGCTTGCGGTGTCGGCGACGATGTCGAAGCCCGAGTCGAGGCGCTCGTGGCAATGGGCGTCGATGCGGTCGCGATCGACACGGCACACGGCCACTCGGCCGGCGTGATCAAGACGATCGAACGGCTCAAAGGTTCATGGCCGGATCTGCCCGTGACCGCCGGCAACGTCGTCACCGAAGAGGGCGTCGAGGCGCTCGCCAAGGCCGGAGCCGATGCCGTCAAGGTAGGTGTCGGCGCCGGTTCGATTTGCACCACTCGAATCATTAGCGGGGCAGGGATGCCGCAACTTTCGGCGATCTACTTCGCTGCCGCGAAGGCCCGCCAGCTTGGAATTCCGATCATCGGAGACGGCGGAATTACCTACTCAGGCGACATCGTCAAGGCGATCGCTGCTGGTGCCAACACCGTGATGCTCGGTTCGTTGCTTGCCGGCACCGAGGAGAGCCCCGGCGAGACCGAACTGTTCGAGGGTCGCCGATTCAAGAGCTACCGAGGGATGGGTTCGCTCGGGGCGATGGAGGGGCTCGGTGCCGACCGATACGCCACTGCACAATCTGATCTGGCGGCAACCAGTCGCAAGCTTGTGCCGGAGGGCATCGAGGGTCGCGTGCCGTACTCTGGGCCACTCAGCGAGACGGTCTACCAACTCGTTGGCGGCCTCCGGAGCGGGATGGGCTACGCCGGCGCTGCCGATCTCGAATCGCTGCGTCTCGGGGCTCGGTTCATGCGGGTCACCACCGCTGGCCGTGAAGAAAGCCACCCGCACGACGTCACGATCACCAAGGAAGCCCCCAACTACCAGCGCACCTAACCTGATGGCGGGTTCGTCGTCCGCTCCGCTTACTTCGAACGCCGCTTACGGTTCGTCGGTGGCGCTTCCCTCATCGCCTGACAGCAGATTCGGAAACGGGCCAATCGAGCAGCGCGTTGGGAATAGGTGGGTTGGCTGACACGATTGCACGCTCATGACGTGGGACGATGCACCGGTGACGGACGTTTTGGAAACGCCCGAGCCGGTGCCGGTGCCGCACGAACCGGCTATCGAGCGCTACTTCTCACCCGTCGCTGTGATCGCACTTTGCGTTGCAGTCGCCATCGTTCACTGGTGGTTCAGCCTCAATCGAACCATTTTCCACCTCGCACCTGACGAACCGGCCACGTTCGCAATGTCGCGTTGGATCGGTGGTGGCACACATTGGAGCATGTTCGACCATGCCACCTGGCGCCCCGGTTTACCCACTCTGATCGCGCCGATCTATTGGTTCACCGACGACGCCGCAACGGTATTCCGCGGCTCAATGGTGATTCTCGCCGTGATTGCCGGCATCTCGGCGATGGTGCTCGCCCGGCTGGCGTTGCGGCTCACTGTGATGTCGCCAACGGCGTGCCTGCTGGCCTCAGGTGCGATCGCCGTCACCGCTTCGTCGCTGTCAGCCACGGCCTTCGCGTGGGCCGAAGCAATCGTCACGCTGTCTTTTCTAGCAACGCTCTGGTTCCTGCTTGAGTTTTACGAACACGACCGCCTGAGCGCCGGATGCGCCGTCATTGCCTGGTCCGTCGCCGGATTCGTCTCGCATAGCCGATTGATGCCGCTGGTCGCCCTCGCTGCCGCGTTGGTGGTCGGGCGCACGCTCTGGCGACACGAATGGCGACGCAGCGCCGTGCTGGCCGGTTTCACTCTCTTCGTCACGGGACTGTCGTACTGGTACTCCGACCTCGTCTACGACCACGTCTGGGACGATCCTGGTTCGAGCAATTCGATCGGCACTATCTGGAAACGCCTCGACAACCCGGTCGCACTCCTGCAATCACTGCTCGGTCAGGTTTGGTACCAAATGGTGGCGACCGCAGCGCTCACCGGTGTCGGAATGTTGGTGGTGACCCGACGTACGATTCGTCATAACCGGCCGGCGATCGACGCCCGTTTGGTAGTCGCCCTGACCGTACCGCTGTGTCTCGTGTCCGTCGCCTTCATGTCGGCTCGCACAAGACCCGACCACCGAATCTACGGCCGCTACAACGATGCCGTTTTGTGGCCAGTCCTGATTATCGCCATTGGGTGGCTCGTGGGCCTCGCCCGCAAGCGGGAGAGCCGGAGCTTCCACCCGTGGCCCGTCACCGTGTTGAGCGCAGCGACGCTGGTTGGGTCGGGAATCGGGGTGCACTACGTCAATGGCAACGCGCTCAAGGAGGCGGTCGGCGTGCGCCCGATGATTGCCGGGTTGGTGCCCTTCATCGGCAGCGGGCGCTCACTCGAAATGACGTACCTCGTCGGCGTCGCTGGTGCGTTCTTCGTCGTGCTACTCGTTGTGGCCCGTTGGCCCGGCTGGCGATCAGTTGGACTGGTGATTGTGCTGTCCGCGGCGCTGATCGGTGGGGGCATCAGAACTCATCGCGGGCTCTCGCTGCGACTGAATACCTGGGAAAAGGCCGTTGCCGTTCGCGCAGTCCAGACCGACGGGTTACTTCCCGAAGGCATCGTCGTCGGCTTCAAGTTCGTCAAGGAATCGGAACATCCGAGTGTCAACTGGGATGACCAACGCCGACGCGCTCAGCTGTACCAGTTCTACCTACCTGATCATGAGTTCGCCCGCGATCGAGGCCTTGATGACTCCGTCGGCCCATACG
>JANOTN010000075.1:0-14272 GCA_031416375.1 Ilumatobacteraceae bacterium | reverse complement strand
CGTCACGTTCCGATCTGCTTGAAACCGTGTGGGGCCCGAACTGGGTTGGCGACACGCATGTCGTCGACGTTCATCTCTCTAACCTGCGCCGCAAACTGGATCTGGCGGCACCCGAGTTCACCGTCATCCACACCGTGCGAGGTATTGGTTTCCGGATCGGCAACAGCATCCTCGATGCCGCCGAGGAGCAGGCCGTCACCGGCATCCCTGCATCGATGCGTCACCTGCTCGGCGTCGATGCGGTTGAGCAAACCGATCTCGATCTCGTCGTCACCGCCTGACGCACCCGCGCCACCCCCAGAAATGTGATGACAGCGAATGGTCGCGCCAGCAGAAACGTCGTGTGTCGTAGCGGTTTACGAGTAGGTCGCCAGGATTGACCAGCGTTGCTGTTCGATGCTGACCAGATGTGCGACACCTTGTTCGGTGACCAACTGGAAGCGTGCGAGTCGACGCTGCCGACCAGTTGACCACCAGCGCTGTTCGATCGGCCACGGACCCGCCCACGCTGTCACCCGTTGACGAGTTGAACCGGTCACCAACACCGCCGGCGGAGCGCTGACCTCACCGCGACCACTTACCCTCACCGGCTGACCCTGCTCGTCGAGTAGCTCCACGACAATCGGTTGTTCGGGCACGATCGTTGGCGACGGGATCGGCGCAGCACCCGGCCACGGACCCTCCCCTCGGTCAAGCCGATCGCTCGAATCCTCCAGATCAACCGACGTCGCGGGCACCAGCCGATACCGGTCAGCAGGCAGCCTGCCGCCCTGCCAGGCGGGCACGCGCACCGCCCGCTCCCCTGCCAAACCGGTCAGCCGCACCACCGCCCGAGCGGCAGCATGATCAGCCTGCGAACGGCCACCCCACAGACCGGGCTGGACTCCGTCATCGCTGCGGACCTCGTCAGGGATCAGCCGCACCAGCGCCACCCCACCACTCAACCCATCGGCACTCAACCCATCGGCACTCAACCCATCCGGCTGACTCGCCCACCCCTCCAGCTGCCACCGAACGCGTTCGACCATCGCTGTCGCCGACAATCCGTGGTCGCGATACCAGGCCCGCTCGTTGCGTTCACCGTGCTCGGTTTCGACGATCACCACGAGCCTGGTGCAGACGCGGCCTTCAGCAGCAAGACGGGCGACGAGATCATCAGCCAGCCGTTTGGTGACGAACACGACCGTTTCGAGTTGCTCGACCGGTTCACCGAATGGATGCTCGACCCACCATTCGGGAGGCGGATCAGTGGCCGCCGGTGGACGCGTGTCGCCACCGGTCGCAAGCCGATGTGCATGTAGCCCCTCGTTGCCAAACCGGGCGAGAACATCACTCGCATCGAGTGCAGCAAGGTGCCCGAGCGTGCGCAAACCGAGCCGCAGAAACAAATCGATCAACTCAGGCGTAGTCTCGCCCAGCTCGCTCAACCAGAGAACCGGTAGCGGTGCCACGAACCGTGACGAGTCGCCAGAGGGCACCACGATCGCGTTCCCGGTCGACATTGAGCGAGCAGCACGCCTGGCAGCAATCGCCGAGGCCGAACGACCGTCAGCAATTCCGACACCAACTGAGGCGCCACCAGCGGCGTCACGCACGATCGATACCAGCCGCTCGGCCATCGGACGATCACCACCGAAGTACCGCGACGGACCACGCGCCGCCAAACACAACCACCCGGGTTCGACGACTTCGAGTCGCGGTGCCATCTCTGCAACAGCCCGGACGATCGGCTCGAACTCGCGGGCGTCGCGGTCAGGGTCGTGATCGAGCACGAGTAGTTCCGGACAGTTCGATTGCGCTGCACGCCGACGGTCACCCGGCCGGATACCTGCCGCAGCCGCTGCAGGTGTGCGAGCGATCACCCGGTTGGCGTGAAACACCGCCGCCGCCCGATCGGCTGGGACGCGGGCCGCAACGGTCGGCCAGTCAGGACACCAGACGGTGACCAGTCGCGGTGACGTGTCGAGCATGCTCACCCCGCCCGACTGAGTTCGATGACTGGCGTGACAGCTCGTTCCTGCTCGACCGGTTCGATCAGCTCGACACGGCCGTGTGGACCCGGCAGCCAGAGCTGGCGTTCGATTGGGCGAGGCTGACGCCGACCTCCGGCGCGGACCGTGGCACGACGACCGAACAGGTATCCGTGCCCCTGCCCGAGGCCTTCCCATGTCACCGCCGTCGTGGCGAATTCGAGATCACACGCAACGCTGGGCGAGGCTGACCCGACCGCGACCCCGCTCCCGACCCCGCTCCCGACCACAAGCATCACGACACCACGCGCCTGCAACCGGGTCCTGACCTTGCCCGCGATCCGCTCCGCTCCGGGCGGAGGGCACGTGAGGATCAGTTCGAATCCGTCGGCTGCAGCGGCGACACGATCAGCCCAAACCGATGGCCCACCGTCAGCATCGACGATCACCAAGCGCGACGGCGACACCCCCAGTTCAATTGCAGCATCGATGCCAAGCATCGGCACGCCAACCGCAGCCAGCCACGAACCGGTAGTGACTGCTCGGGCTGCCAGAGCTAGTGCTAGCGACATCCCAGCAGGCCCGACGCACCCGATCGTTCGCCCACGCAGCAACCCGGCGTCGGGCAACATCGAGGCAAACACCTCATCGACCGGCAAACACCGATCCCGAGCCGGGATAACCGGCGTCAACACAGATTTCATTTGATCAACTTATCGAACAAGCGTTCGTAAAATCCAGAGAACTGTCGCACTCCCCCCGGATCCGCCAGCGTAGGATGATTGCATGGCTGTCGATGCCGTCACTGGTCAAGATCTTCGCGAAAGTTGATATCATCAATTGATGAGTAAGACATCCGTCGAGATTGATCGAGATATCGTTCTGCAGGCAGCGGCGATCCTCGGGACGATCACACTGCGGGACACAATCGACGCATCATTGCGAGAAGTCGTCAACGCAAAACTACGGCTTGAACTGGTCGAGATGTTTGCCGAGCCTGGTCGATTCGACTTTGACGCCGCCGAACATGCGTGGGGCGACGCCGAGTAGATGGCCCGACTCACACACCTCGCTGACACCAGCGTTTTCGCCAGGCTGACGAAAACTAACGTCCAAGCAACGTTTGCCCCGCTGGTCGCCGCCGGTCGGGTTGCACTCTGCGCTCCAGTCGCCTTCGAACTCGGGGTCACAGTAAGAAGTGGCGAACATGTCGCAGCGTTCAACGAACGCCTCAACGCCTACGCACTCCTCCCGACAAACGATGGCGACCACCAGCGAGCCCTCGCCGTCCAACAGCTTCTCATGGCGCGGGGTCAGCATCGAGGCGTATCCCTGGTTGATGCACTCGTCGCCGCAATCGCTGAATCACGACAACTGATTGTGCTGCACTACGACGCTGATTTCGAACTGGTCGCGGCTGTCACCAGCCAGCGCCAGCAATGGATCGTCCCGCCGGGAACCGCCGACTAACGGTTGGGACGTGTCTCTGACGAATCGCCGAATCAGCCCGTAACGATCAGCCCGCGTGGTTGGCCTTCCACCGTTCCATGGCTGCCCGGCTCTTTTGTAACAACGCCATCGGGACTCGTTTGGCGGCCTCGTTCAACGCTGCGTCGGCAGCGGAATCGCCGGTGCTTGCGGCCGGACTGCCCGACTCATCGACTGCTTCGACTTCTTCGAATACTGGCGCTTCGACGCCCGGCTTCCAGTAGCGGTACATCTCACGAACGACATCGGCGAGGCCGGTCGAGTCGTAGCCCTTTTCGATATCGACGGTCACCATGTTCCCGTAGATATGGATGCCAGCGACCTTGCCGGTCTCGAACAACTGACGCGCTAACGCTGCGGAGGGACGCGGTCCGATCGCATCAAGCATCGACGTGAAACGCTCGTGACCCATTCCCGACAACGAGCGGTTGAGCTCGAATCGCACCACACCAGGTGTCGTAGACGGCTTTTCGATAACTCCCACGAGCTGACCCATAGAGCCGACAGACTAACGCCCGAACGTTCTGCTGGCGCGATCACGCGCTGCCAGAACATGTTCGCGCCACCAGAACAAACGACCGAGTTCTGCTGGCGCGGCCAGGCGCCAGCAGCACATGTTCGCGCCAACGGACAGCGCGGGCGGCCGTTCACCCCGTGCTCCAGCCTCCGCGGCCATTACGTTCGGAGCATGAGCACCGGCACATCTCTCTCCGTCGACGAGTTCCAGGCCGAGGCTCGTGGTTTCCTCGATGCAAACGCCACGCTCAAGCAGGCTGCCGGCCCATTCGTCTGGGGCCACGGGTCCGACAAGGTAGCGATGTTCGAGGAACGTGACCGCGACACCGAGGGGGCCCTGCTCAAGCAGGCAAGCGCCTGGAGGGCGAAGCGCTTTGATGCTGGGCTCGGTTGGATCACCGGCCCCGTCGAACATGGTGGCCGCGGCCTCACCGCCGCCCATCAGCGTGCGTATGACTCGTTGGAGGGCCAGTACGAGATCCCCAACCAAAGCTTCTTTGTGATCGGACTTGGGATGGTGGCTCCGACGATTCTGGCCCACGGTTCCGAAACAGCCAAACAGCGTTACCTCACGGCGATGTATCGGGGCGACACGGTGGCATGCCAGCTGTTCTCGGAACCGGGGGCCGGCAGTGACCTCGCCAGTCTGCAGACCAAGGCGGAACGTGACGGCGACGAATGGGTGATCACTGGCCAGAAGGTGTGGACGTCGGGTGCCCACTTCTCGAGCATCGGCGAGATTATCGCTCGCACCGACGCCAACTTGCCGAAGCATCGGGGCCTAACCGGGTTCATCGTCGACATGCACGCGCCCGGTGTCGAGATTCGCCCGCTGCGGCAGATGACCGGCGGTGCCAACTTCAACGAGGTGTTCTTTAACGAGGTGCGCGTGCCGGATGATCACCGGCTCGGCGAGCTGAACGAAGGTTGGCGGGTTGCCCTCACCACGCTGATGAACGAAAGGGCGGCGATCGGAGCGGGAGGCGGGGGTGGCAACAGCGTTGGTTTGTTGTCGCGAACAATCGAGATGGTCAAGGCATTCGGACTCAACGACGATCCGGTGATCCGCCAAGAACTGGCCGATCTGGTTGTGCGGTTCCGAGTCCAGCAGTACACCAATCAGCGGTCGATGGATCGGATTCGGTCAGGTCAACTGCCCGGCCCGGAGATGAGTATCGCCAAGCTGGCCGGCTCGATCAACCTCGGCAAGTTGTGCGCTTTCGTCGCCCACGTGCTCGGCCCCAAACTGATCGCCGATACGGGAGAGTGGGGTACGTACGCATGGAGTCAAATGGTGCTCGGTCATCCCGGTGCTCGGATCGCGGGAGGCTCCGATGAGATCATGCGCAACATCGTCGGCGAACGAGTGCTCGGTCTCCAGAAAGACACCGGGATCGACACCACCAGCCCGTTCAAGGACCTGAAAGTCGGCACACAGCGCTAGCGAACGTTTGGTGTCTCACACCAAACGTTCGCTAGCCTCAGATGGTTGGCGTCGTGAACAACGTCGGGTCGTAGCGAGAGCGGTCGGGAGTCCCAAAAACGTTGTTCGAGAGTCCGATGATCATCGAACCATCGCTCGCCCGATACGGGATCAGCGACGCGAAGTACGTGTTACATCGTGAACACTTCGCTGGCGTCGGGATCGTGCGAACTGTGGCGAATGGACCCTGCGGTTGGCTTGCTACGTCAATTTCGATCCGGTCACCCCACCAGTCGTCAACCTTCGTGACAGCGATCCATTTGCCATTGGTCCAATAGATCTGGCTGGCGCTCACGAGTCGATTCGGGTGCGCCACGTTGACAGCGGCGCTCGCGTCGGAACCCCACGTTGAACCGTTCCAGTATGCGAGTGGAAGATCGAAGCGACCCTTCGGCACACGTGCCACCCTGAGTTCGTCGGCACAGTCCCAGTCATGGACATAGATGATCGGGACCACAAACGGAAACGCGTCGTACCCGAATTGTCGGTGGCAGTGGGCATACAAGTAGGTGTACTCGTCGTTCGATGTGACCGACCATCCATACAGCGAGCCCGACGGGTTGGTTGCCAGTCGGCGGTCAAGGACCTGCAGCGTGGCAGGGTCGATCGTGACGATCCAGGTTGCGATCGGCTCGGTCTGCGTGAGGTAACCCGGCCCGTTCTCGCGTATCTCGGCGACGAAGAGGTGGAACATCCCATCGGTGCCGATGTCGCCAGACATTGGCCAGAACCAATGCTTGTCGCGTTGGGTTTGATCGGCAAACAGGTAGGCACCGGGCACCGCAAAGTTGCCGGTTTGCAGCAGTGTGAAGCAGGTGCCGTTCTGTACAAGTGCAGCGTTGTGCACGCGGGTCGATGTCCCGTACCTACCGCGGATGAACGGGTCTTGAAAGAACCAGAGAACGCGCCCGTCTGGAAGCGTGAAGGCACGCTGGTAGTCGGCACCGGTGAGCGCCGTACCGCCACGAAAGAAGTCGTTGATGCCCGCCAGGTCGGTGCTCGACGTGCAGTCGGGCGGCCGGATGTTGGTGAGCGCCAGAGCGGTTGGGGCAGCAGGCATTCCCACAAACCAGCCAGTCACGTCGACGACCAGATCAGCGCCTCCCGACGAATACACGCCGATGCCTGCAGTCGAGGTCGGCACGATTGCCATGCTGGCAGCGACCTCGGAGCTGGCGATCCCGTTGACGGTGCTCGTCGACGGGATCGGCTGTCTCGCCGGATGCGCCGTGAGGTACCCGGGGCGGAACGGATTGATGATCGTGACGTTGACCGCCAGGGCTGAAGCGTTACTCGCGACGTTGGCGATCTCGATGCCGCCGCTCGCCCACAACGGATCTCCACGGCGCGTGTCGATCAACCGGCGCGGTACCGACTCGGCAACGAACAAACCATAGTCACCGTCGGTCGCCGATGATCCGGTGAACCAGCCCGTGACATCCACGATCACGTGTCCGCCTTTGAGCGAGTAGACACTCAGCCCTTCGGGACTTGTGGCGACGATCAAGCCGGCGGCACGAGTCTGGCCAACGCCATCCGTGTTGAGCGACGATGTCGGGGGCAGCTGCGCGTTGGCCGGAAAGAGCGTGAGAAAGCCGGGGCCAGGTGTTTCGGTCGTAGTGACCGTGATTGCCAGCGCTGACGCGTCAGCTGGCACGCCTGGAGGGAGTGGCACGTTGATTGTTTCGCCCGGTTCTAGCGGGCGAGCTTGAGGCTGATTCCTCGTGTCGATCGCCCGAGCCGGAGCGATCGGTGTGAATCGTCCACTTGTCGCCGTCGCCGCTGGAACGAACCAGCCCGTGACGTCAACAATGACCGGCGCGCCGTTGAGGCTGAACAGGTCGACCGCGCCACCGATACCAATCCCAACGATCACGCCATTGGCGCGCACCTGCCGGTCTGAGTAGTTCAACACCGACGCAGTCGGGATGTTCGCTCCCTCTGGCCAGACCGTGACAAATCCGGGACCGGGCGTCGCACCGTTGTCGACCGTAACCGTGATCGCGGCTGCCGTCGCCTGGGCGGGCACACCGCACCGGCCAGCCACGACCACTCGAACGATCTGTGCGTCGATGCGCTCAAATCCGCTACCGTCGCGGACGTCAGCCAGCCGACATGGTGACCCAGTCTCGAACCGAGCCGTCGGTCCAGCCGCCAGCGAACGAGCGCCAACTGTGAAGTCACGCGTTGGAACCCAGATCACCGCATGCAGCGTCAGCGCGCCGCCGATCAAAACGCGAGTCGCGATGGTCCGGCCGATTCACGTCAAGGTACTCGCAGGCGGTCAGCGGGCGAGCGCGGCGGCTAGGACTTCGGGGAACCGGTCGGGCGTGCTCGCCATCACGGTAGCGCCGAGGGCGACAAGGTCGGCGGCCATTGATCGGTCATGGACCGGGGCGCCTTCGTCGCTGAGCGCCAGAAGACACAGCACCCTCACACCTGATCGGACCAATTCGAGCACCCTCGCTCGCATCAAATCAGCGTTGCCACCTTCAAATAGATCGGAGATCACGATCAACACGGTGTCGGCTGGGCAACTGATGATCTGGCGACAGTAGGTGAGCGCCTGGGCGATGTCGGTGCCACCACCGAGCTGCACGCCAAACAGCACATCGACCGGATCATGAAGGACGGGAGTGAGATCGGTCACCGCCGTGTCAAAAGCGATCATCCGGGTTTGTAGCGCGGGAAGTTTAGCGAGCACCGCGCCGAATAACGATGCGTAGACCACACTGTCAGCCATCGAGCCGGACTGATCGATGGCGATGATGACGTGCTTGGCGAGGCTGTGGCGTCGTCGTCCGAATCCGACCAGCCGTTCGGGGATCACGGTCCGGTACTTCGGCTGCCAATGCTTGAGGTTGGCGTGGACAGTGCGCAGCCAGTCGATGTCGCCCGGCCGCGGCCGACGCGAACGATTGGCCCGTGCGAGCGCCCCGTGAACGGCGACACGCGTGCGGTCCGTCAGCCGAGCCTCCAAATCGTTGAGCACTTTGGCGACCACCAGTCGGGCGGTTGCGCGGGTTTCGTCAGGCAGCAGCTGGTTGAGTTCGACCAGCAAGGTCACGAGGTGAATATCAGGCTCAACCGATTCGAGTAGCTCTGGTTCGAGCAGGAGTTGGCGAAGGTCGAGCCGTTCGATGGCGTCACGTTGCATCACCTGGACGACCTGTCGAGGAAAATACTTCCTGATGTCGCCAAGCCATCGGGCGACCTTCGGTGCAGAACGACCGAGCCCTCCGGTGCGACCAGAACCGCGGCCGCTCGATCGTCGTTCGGCACCCGATGAGTCGTAGACCGCGGCGAGCACAGCGTCGACCCGAAGATCGTCGCCGTGAAGATCGGAGCCGGTGCCGTCGGCCTCGGGTCCGCCAAGTACCAAACGCCACCGCCGCAGCCGCTCGGCCTCCGAGACTCGCGAACGTTTGGTGTCAGACACCAAATGTTCGTGGGTGACATTCATTCCGCACCTCCCGATGAACGTTTGGTGTCTGACACCAAACGTTCGGGTTGGGGCAGACCGAGCATGTGGCGGACGGTGCGGAGACTTGCTAACAGGCGGCGTTCGTCGAGACCGTCACCGAACGAGGCGAGCACCTCGCGCTGTTCCCCCGCCATCAGCCGTCCGAGTTGACGCCGCTCGGCGGGATCGAACGAACCGAAGGTGCGCCGCAGCAGAGGAATCGTTTCGTCAAACGCAACCGGCGTGAGTGACGACAGCCAACGGTCGATCACCGCTCGAAGCTCAGCATCGTGGACGAGCACCGTGCCGCTACCGGCGAGAAATCCTTCGACAAACGCTGCCCCGACGGCCGGAGGAGTGCCAGCCGAGAGCGCTCGCCCGAGCCGGTGTTCGACCTGAATCGAAGTCCAATACCCGCTGTCGTGCAGTAGGCGTGTTGCTCTGCCGTGTACGCGCCCGTGACCGTTGCCCGACCCCGACCCGTCGGCGAGCCGTTCGAGTACTTCGGGAAAGGCTCGGTGGCGGGCCCGGTGGTCGACAAGGGCGAGCGCCTGTTGCACCCCGCTGATCCGCTCGACCATCACGGCCGACGCTTCGTCGTCGAGTGAGGCACATGCCGGAATCAGCCCAGCCAGCACCCGCACTACCAGCCCGTCAAACACGGCGGCAACCGCCGAGGCATCGGTGGAACGCACATCACCGTAACGTTGAGCGTGACCGAGCGGGCCGAGTGTCGCCATCAGTTGCCCGATGTCGGGGTCGTTGGCAGCCCTCATCGACAGGATCCGAACGACGGGATCGACCGCGTTACCGAGCGAGGCCAGCAAGGCAAGGTCGAGCGCTCCAGCGACTTCGACCAAACCTGACGCGGTGTCGGCGCGTTCGATCAGTCGATTGGTGGCGGCTCGTTCGACGGTCGTCCCGTGGGCTGCCAGCTCGACGATCCGAACTGACCATTCGGGCCGCCAGGTGAGACGCCACGTCTCGCGGAATGTACCACTTGAGCCGCGACCCTCCTCCAGCGAGCCCCAGGCCACACCCAACGCGACGAGCTGGTGTAGCAGATGTGAACGACGCAGACCATTGGGAGTCCGCAGGTCGAGCTCGATCGTTTGATCGTCGGCCTGCGGTTTGATCCGGGCCGCTTTCTGGCGGACCGCCAGGTCGCGGGCGAGCGGTACTTGCGGAGCGCCTTCAGGCACCGATCCGATTGCTCGCCCAACCACCAGCCGACGACGCACCAAAGGCAACCCGCCGATCACCGCGTCCGCCGCATCGAGTACTTCGTCCAGCCCGGGTCGGGGTCGACCACGCATCGTTGCCAGCGCATCAGCCAAACGGGTTGCGGCGATCAGGTGGTCGGGCGAAGCCGACATATCGGCTGCCCGCAGCACATGTGCAGCATCGACAAAGAAGCGGGCAACACCCTCGGGCCCCGGGTGGCGAAACACGTGGTCGTACCAACCCGGGCTGCGCACCCCAGCGCCGTACCCACTCGACGCGGCCAGGCGTTCATGCGTCCACGGCACCCAGCTGACCGCCACCTTGACCTTCGCTAGCCCCCGCAAGGTGGCCACGTCGACCGAAGCGGAAACAACGGCGATGTCGAGCGCCGGCACATGCCAAGCCCCGCACACCACAACGATCGTTTCGTGGCCAGCCTTGATCGCGTTGCGGATACAGCGCCGCATGTGCGCCTCGCGCCGCTCGTCGGATACGGATGTGACGGTTCCCGAGCGGACTGCCGTCATCGCCTCGGCGACAGCCTCAAACGCTGGCAGGCCATCGCCGCGATGCTCGATCACGTCGTCCCACCATCGTTCTGCATCTGGTTCACCAGCCGCCGCCGCCAGCGCACCGATCGGATCAACCGGTGTGTTACCGCCGGTGTTACAGATGGTGTCTGACACCATCTGTAACAAATCGTCGGCAGGGGCGAGTGAGTTGGCCATGGGTATGTCGATCGCTTCGACGGGAACACCGTGCTGGTTGGCCCATAGCACGGCCTGCCATTCAGGGCTGAACGAGGCGAGCGGAGCGAACACCGCTCGATGAGGATCGGCTACCACGTACCCGAGCAGGGCAACTGGTGGTTCGAGCCCGTCGTCGCCGATCCAACGAAACGCCGTCGTGGTCTCGGCAGGTGATTCGACCAGCACGATCGACGGTTGCAACTCGTCGAGCGCTTTCACGACCGACCGCGCCGAGCCGGGGCCATGATGCCGAATGCCCAGCAACCGAACAGCCGGGTGACCGGTCACGGCACTAGTCGAGCGCTCGGCAGGCGTCGTAGAGATCATCCCAACCGGCCCGCTGGGCCACGACGCCTTCAAGGTACTCACGCCAGGCAACGCCGTCGTGAATCGGGTCGCGGACAACCGCACCCACGACGCCGGCGGCCACGTCGTCAGCCGAAAGGGAACCGTTGCCGAAATGGACTGCCAGCGAGAGACCATTGGTGACAACTGAGATCGCCTCGGCTGTCGAGAGCGTGCCGCTCGGGATCTTGAGGCTCGTGCCACCGTCGGCCGTAACGCCGGAGCGCAACTCTCGGAACACCGTCACGATCCGACGAATCTCCTCGGCGGCTGGGGCGATCGGAGGTAACGCCAGCGCTGCACCCATCTCGTTGACACGTTGCGCGACGATTGCGATTTCCTCTTCGGCTGACTCAGGCAACGGCAGCAGGACCGTGTTGAAGCGGCGCCGCAGCGCGCTCGATAGTTCATTGATGCCGCGGTCGCGATCGTTGGCGGTGGCGATCAGGTTGAACCCGCGGGTCGCCGCCACCTCGGTGGCGAGTTCGGGTACTGGCAGCGATTTCTCCGACAGGACTGTGACGAGCGCGTCTTGCACGTCAGATGGCATGCGGGTCATTTCCTCGACACGCACAATTGAGCCAGCCTGCATCGCCCGATACACCGGGCTCGGAACGATCGCCGCCTCACTGGGACCTTCGGCCAGCAGCCGTGCGTAGTTCCATCCATACCGCAGCGTCTCTTCGGTGGTGCCGGCGGTGCCTTGGATGAGCAGGGTCGAGTTCCCGCTGATCGCCGCCGCAAGGTGTTCGCTGACCCAGGTCTTAGCTGTGCCTGGCACTCCGAGCAGCAGCAACGCACGGTCGGTCGCCAACGTCGCCACGGCGATCTCCATCAACCGCCGACGCCCAACGTACTTGGGGACGATCACGGTCCCATCGGCCAACGTCCCGCCCATCAGATACGTGACAACCGCCCAGGGCGACAACTTCCAACTCGGCGGCCGCTCTCGATCGTCGAGGCGCGCGAGTGCCGCAAGCTCATGGGCGTATTGCACCTCGGCATGAGGCCGAAGAATCTCAGGAGCGGTCGCACGTGCAGCCATTACCACGAGACGTTACAGAAGGGCTGTCACAACGAGCCGCCGGCCGCCGCGCCACACACGACACGACCAACCCGTCTGCTGGCGCGAAGACGCGCTGCGAGCGCGTTATCGCGCCGACAGGCCCCCGGTCTCGTCTCTGCTGGCGCGAAGACGCGCTACGAACACAAGATCGCGCCACAAGAACTTAGAGGCGGATCAGACTCGGGCATGGCGCGGGAGGCGAACACGGTGATGGCTTCGTTGCAGGAGTATGCGCTCGGGTTTCCGGGTGCTTGGCACCGACACTCCGTGGGGTGATTCGGTGGTCAAGGTCGGCAAGAAGATCTTCGTCTTTCTCGGGACCAGCGACGACCCGGGTCTGACCGTCAAAGTGCCCGAGTCACACGATCACGCGATCAGCTTTCCTCGCGCAGCATCGACCGGCTACGGGCTCGGGAAACACGGCTGGGTAACGATCTGGGTGCGCGAAGTTGCCTTAGACGAGTCCGAAGTGCTGTACGACTTCATCGAGGAGAGCTACCGAGCCGTGGCCACCAAGACGATGATCAAGCAACTCGACGCGCAACTCGACGCCCAACTCGACGCCCAACTCATGCCGGACAACTGACGCTGTCAGGTTGGCGCGCCGAGTTCGGTGAGCATGCGGTGTCGGAGTTTGGCAAGGTCGGCTAGGGCGAGCGCTTGACCGTATCCGAACGTGGTCAGTGCTTCGACGGCGTCAAGCAGCACGGCTGGACGGCACCTGGCGAATAGGTTCGCCAAGACGGCTCGGTGGGCAGCACCGTATGAGCCGGCCCGAAAGCCCGCCATGAGCTGTGTCGTGAACGTGTGCGCATCGGCACCGACCAACGAAGCCAGTTCAGGCGGGATCGCCAGTTCGGGTACTGACGTGACCGCCTCGGCAACCGCAGCGCGTCCCCCGATCACCGCCAGCTCCGGCATGTGGTCGATCAACCAGCGCGTCAACGGGCCGCCTGCAAGCGCGATCCGCGCACGACGAATCGGATCGCTGCGATGTCGCATGAGTAACTCGACGAGCACGTCGGGCGGCAACCGGTAGCCGCGTTCAATCACCGTGAGCACCCATTCGTCTTCCAACACCGCCCAATACGCGGCCACCGCTCGCCAAGTCGCGGACGCGCTTGGAGGGCACAATGGTCGGGGGTCGATCTCTGGCGGCTGCAGCGGGTCGGCGTGAGGAAGCGGCACAAATGACGCTCGCCGAACGGCGGCGACAGCGCCAACTGTTGCCAACATGCGTGACGCCGCATCCGGTCGAACCGCATCGGCGACGAGATCAGCGAGCGCTCCCTCTGGTGGCGCCGGCGGCTCACGTCGATCAGTTCCGAGCAAAGCAGCGGTGACGAGGTCACGCCAATACTCGTCCAACGACACTGCGATCATGCCGCACCGACAAACGACGGATCGGCCTGCGGACCAACGTCAATGGTTCGATCCCGAAGGTGGAGCGTGAGAGGGGTCACGCCGTGCGGGGTCCACTCGATCGTGAGCGTCACGGGCGCTCCCGACGACGCTGCCGCCAATGTCCCGATCGCCCGAATATTCCCAAACAGGGCAAGAGAACCCGTGTGATCGCCCAGCACCCAGCGCCCATCAACGATCGTGGGTGCCGCGCTCACGGTCGCCGGGAACCGCTCCAGCCACGGCTCGGCGGCAATCGCCGAACCAATCTCGTCGCACGCCTCAGCGATCGTCAGCGCAGTAGGTGGCATCAGGAACGGAAGCGCTTCGGCGTGGCGACGTCCAGCCAGTGCTCGCAGTGACCCGCCGGGATATCGGTGCAGATCTGCCCGCACGACCGTGCCGACGCCGAACGAATCATCGAGCGTCTGCTGGTAGGCGGCGAACGACAGCAGCATCGCCCAACGACCCGAAGCACTACCTCGCAGCCACACCCGCCGAACTTCGATCCGATCCTCCCTGACGTCACTCCGACCCGCCACGAACCAGTCGTCCGTATCTGGCGCG
>JANOTN010000074.1:0-9240 GCA_031416375.1 Ilumatobacteraceae bacterium | reverse complement strand
TCGGCTGTCCGGCCTCGAGCCGATGAACATCGGGCCGGCCACGAACTTCGTGAACGTCGGCGAACGCACGAACGTCACGGGCTCGGCGCGGTTCGCGAAGCTGATTCTCGACGGACAGTATGGTGATGCACTCGCCGTGGCGCGCCAGCAGGTCGATAGCGGTGCGCAGCTGATCGACGTGAACATGGACGAGGGTCTGCTCGACGCAAAGCACGCGATGGTGACGTTCCTCAATCTCGTGGCCACCGAACCAGATATCGCCCGCGTTCCGATTATGGTGGACTCGAGCAAGTGGGACGTGATCGAGGCGGGACTCAAGTGCCTTCAGGGAAAAGGTGTAGTCAACTCCATCTCGCTCAAGGAAGGCGAAATCGAGTTCCTGCGGCAGGCGAGGCTCGTGCGTGCCTACGGAGCCGCCGTGATCGTGATGGCATTCGACGAGGCAGGCCAAGCGGATACCGCCGAACGCAAGGTGTCGATCTGCACGAGGGCGTTTGAACTGCTGACGACCGAACTCGACTTCCCTCCCGAAGACATCATCTTCGACCCCAACATCTTCGCCATCGCAACGGGCATCGCAGAGCACGACCGGTACGGGCTCGACTTCATCGAAGCGACAGCCGAACTTCGCCGCCGGTATCCGACATCCAACATCTCAGGTGGCGTGTCGAACCTGTCGTTCGCGTTCCGCGGCAACGATCAGGTCCGCGAAGCGATGCATTCCGTTTTCCTGTATCACGCCATCACGAACGGTATGCGGCTTGGCATCGTCAACGCCGGTCAGTTGGCGGTGTACGAACAAATCGAGAAAGAGCTGCGTGACCTATGCGAAGACGTGGTCTTGGCGCGACGCCCCGACGCAGCAGAGCGCCTGCTCGAAGCCGCCACGCGCTACCAGGCTGGCGGGTTGACACCCGCCGAACGCACCGGTCAGGAATGGCGCGACTGGGACGTTGAGAAGCGACTTGAGCATGCGTTGGTGAATGGCATCACCGAGTTCATCGATCATGACGTCGAGGAATCGAGAGTGCGGTTGAAGTCACCGGTGTCGGTCATCGAGGGGCCGCTGATGGATGGCATGAACATCGTCGGTGACCTGTTCGGCTCGGGCAAGATGTTCCTCCCGCAGGTCGTGAAGTCGGCGCGAGTGATGAAGCAGGCCGTCGCCTACCTGACCCCGTTCCTGGAAGCTGACCGTGCTGCTTTGATCGCTGCTGGAGGGGTGGTCACATCCAACACCAAAGGCACCGTTGTGATCGCCACCGTGAAGGGCGACGTTCACGACATCGGCAAGAACATCGTCGGCGTCGTGCTCGGGTGCGCCAACTACGACGTGATCGATCTCGGTGTGATGGTCCCCGCCCAGAAGATCCTCGACACGGCACGCGAGCACAATGCCGAGATCATCGGCCTCTCCGGCCTGATCACACCATCGCTCGACGAGATGGTGCATATGGCGAGTGAGATGCAGCGTCAGGGCTTCACTGTGCCGCTGCTGATCGGCGGTGCCACCACGAGCCGGATTCACACTGCGCTTCGGGTGACGCCGGCGTACTCAAATGGCCCGGTCGTGCATGTTGCCGACGCCAGCCGGGCGGCCGGCGTGATCTCCAAGTTGCTGTCCGACGACACGGCGCAACGCGACGAGTTCCTCACCGCTCTCGACGCCGAGTACACGCGGGTGATCGAGGCCCACCAACGTGCCGAGGTCGAACGCAACCGCGTCTCGATCGACGACGCCCGAGCCAAAGCAGCCCGCTTCACGTTCGATTCCACGACGGTTGTCACCCCGACGTTCACGGGTGTGCGCACGTTCGACTCGATCGACGTCGCCGAACTCGTGCCCTACATCGACTGGACACCGTTCTTCCACACATGGGGTCTGCGAGGCCGCTACCCGGTGATCCTCACCGATGCCGAGTTCGGCGAGGCTGCCCGCCCGCTGTTCGAAGACGCCCAACGGATGCTCAATCAAATTGTGTCGGAGCAGTGGTTCAAGCCAAAGGCCGTGGTGGGGTTCTGGCCGGCACATCGTGTCGGCGACGACATCGTGCTGCCTTCACATGGTCAGCGTCTGCATGGTTTGCGTCAACAGTTGAAGCGCCGCGACGGCAAGCCCAACATGTCGATCGGCGACTTCGTCGCACCCGACGACGCTGACGTGACCGATCACATTGGTGGCTTCGTCGTCACCGCTGGTCCCGAGGAACTGGCAATCGCCGAACGTTTCGAAGCGGCGGGTGACGACTACTCGTCGATCCTTGTCAAGTCGCTCGCCGATCGAATCGCCGAAGCGCTTGCCGAGCGGATGCACGCCGTCGTCCGACGCCAGTTGTGGGGTTACGTCCCAAACGAATCGTTCACCCCAGCCGAACTCATCGGCGAGCCATACCACGGCATCCGACCCGCCCCCGGCTACCCGTCGCAACCCGACCACTCCGAAAAGACCGCAATCTTCGAACTACTCGAAGCCGAGCAGCGGATCGGAGTTGGTCTCACCGAGAGCTACGCGATGTGGCCAGGCTCGTCAGTCTCCGGCCTGTATTTCGCTCATCCGGATGCCAAGTACTTCGCAGTAGGCCGAGTCCAGCGTGACCAGGTCGAGAGCTACGCCGAGCGCAAGGGCATCACGGTCGAAGCGGCCGAACGGCTGCTCGGCCAAACCCTGGCGTACACCCCCGAGTTCTACTCGGCGTGAGTAAATACGAGTAGGCCCGGTAGATTTAGTCAGGTCTGACTAGACTTGTTTGATGGCTGTCAGCATCTACGAGGCGAAGACACACCTGTCGCAGTTGATCGCCGAGGTCGAACGCACGGGCGAGGAGATTGTGATTCGGCGTCACAACGTGCCGGTCGCCAAGTTGGTGCCGTTTCGACCAGTACTCGCCTCGCGAGTTCTCGGTGGCTGGGAAGGCAAGGTCGTGATTCACGACGATTTTGACGAACTGCCGCACGACATCGCCGCCGCATTCCGCGGCGAACGACCGTGAACCTGCTACTCGATACGCACGTCGTCCTGTGGGCGTTCGGGGAACCTGGGCGTCTCGGCCGGAAGACACGGGCGGCGATTATCGACCCCCGCAACACTGTTGCAGTCTCGGCAGCGACGGTGTGGGAGGTCGAGATCAAGCGAGCGCTCGGGAAACTCGAGGCGCCGACGGGATTCGCCGCACTTTGTGTTGAGCGCGGTTTCGAGTCCCTCGACATCACGTTTGCGCACGCCGAGACCGCCGGCTCACTTCCGCGACATCACGATGATCCGTTCGATCGAATCTTGATCGGCCAAGCCGTTATCGAGGGGTTCGATGTCGTCACCGTCGACCCCGCCTTCGACGACTACGACATACACACGTTGAATGCCGCCCATTGACTCAGTCGGACTAAGCTGAGTCCATGGCGACAACGATCAACGTTCACGAAGCGAAGACCCACCTGTCGCGACTGCTCGACCGGGCGGCGGCCGGCGAGGAGATCGTGGTTGCCCGCGCTGGCCGACCAGTCGCCCGACTCGTGGCACTGGCACCGGTGCGTGCACAGCGAGAGCCAGGCCGACTTCGGGGCAAAATCTCGATCACCGACGACTTCGACGAGACGCAGGATTGGCTGATCAACGCCTTTGAAGGTTCCGACGAATGAACGTCCTGATTGATTCTCATTGCCTGCTGTGGTGGCTGGCTGACTTGCCGATGTCGAGTCAGGCAAGTGAGGTGATCGGTGATCCAGACAACGACGTCTTCGTCAGCACCGCAACGATTTGGGAACTCGAGATCAAGGTGGCGCTCGGCAAACTCGTCATCGACGGCGACCTCGTCACCGATGTCGAGGCATCCGGATTCGACTGGCTGCGGATCACCGCCATCCACGCTCAAGTCGCCGCTCGACTCCCACGGCATCATCGCGATCCGTTTGACCGGATGCTGATCGCGCAAGCCCTCACCGAAGGCTGCACGCTCGTCAGCCGCGACTCTGAATTCTCCGAATATTCCGTGTCACTCGTCGTCGCCTAGGCACCTGCATTACCTACCAGCTGGTGGCGATGTACTGGGTTTCGCAGAACTCGTAGATGCCCTCGGTTGAACCTTCGCGGCCGAGGCCTGACTGCTTCATCCCTCCGAACGGTGCAGCGGGGTCGGACACGGCTCCACGGTTGAGCCCGATCATGCCCGCTTGAATTCGCTCCGAGATTCGGAGACCCTTTGCGAGATCCTGCGTGTACACATAGCCGGTGAGTCCGAGCTCGGTGTCGTTGGCGAGCCGGACGACTTCGTCGTGGTCGGTGAACGTGATGATCGGCGCAACGGGACCGAAAATCTCGTGCTTGGCAATCTCGGCATCAGCGGGCACATCTGCAAGCACGGTCGGGATGTAGAAGCAACCGTTGCCGTTCCATGGTGTTCCGCCCATCGCCACGGTGGCACCCGTGTTGATCGCACCCTGCACCAAGCGGTCGACGTCAGCGACGGCTTTCCTGTTGATCAGCGGGCCACACGTGACACCCTCGTCGAACCCATTCCCGACTTTGATTTTGCCCATCGCCGCTGACAGTTTCTCGGTGAACTCACCTGCAACTCGGGCCTCGACGTAGAAACGGTTGGCGGCGGTGCACGTCTCGGCGGAATGCCGCATCTTGGCGATCATCGCTCCTTCGACCGCAGCGTCGATATCAGCGTCGTCGAACACGATGAACGGGGCGTTACCACCCAACTCCATCACGGTCTTCAGCACGCGATCGGCGGCACGCTTCAACAGCACCCGACCAACCTCAGTCGACCCTGTGAACGACAACATCCGAACAGCCCGATGATCGATCGCTGCATCAAACCATGGACCCGACGTGCTGGTCGGCACGACATTCACGAGACCAGCAGGAACCCCGGCTTCCTGCAGCAGGTCGGCGACTCGCAGGGCGGTGAGTGGAGTATCTTTCGGCGGCTTGATCACGACCGCGTTGCCCGCTCCGAGTGCAGGTGCAAGCTTGCGAGTGATCATCGCCGCCGGGAAATTCCACGGGGTCACCATCAGCACGACACCAACCGGTGGGTGATGCACGAGAATCTTGTTGGCACCCGACGGCGAGAGTGCCAACTCGCCACGGATCCGCACCGTCTCCTCCGCGTTCCAGCGGAAAAACTCAGCCGAGTAGACAATCTCGCCCTTTGCGTCAGCCATCGGCTTGCCGTGCTCGCGCACGATCAACGAAGCCAACTCGTCAGTGTGATCGATCATGATCTTCCAGCAGTTGCGGAGGATCTCGCCGCGCTCGCGCGGAGCAGTGGCAGCCCACTTGACCTGCGCAGCTTCGGCGGCATCACAGGCAGCCAGCGCGTCAGCGGGAGTGCCGTCGGCGACCTCCGTGATCTGCTCATCGGTCGCCGGGTCCATGACCGCGATCCGGCCATCGTTGGCTCCCTGCCGCCACTTGCCACCGATCAACAACTCTGTACGCATGCTCCGACAGTACAGCGCCGCCGTAAGGTACGGGAATGTCGGAGTTTTCGGGGCGTGTCGTGTTGGTGACCGGGTCATCGAGCGGGATCGGCGAGGAGGTCGCCCGTCGGTTCGCCGAGCTTGGCGCCTCGGTCATCGTCAACTCATCGTCGTCGGTCGAGGCTGGCGAGAGGATCGCTGCGGAATTGCCGGGCGACGCGATCTACCTTCAAGCCGACATCAGTGATCGAGACCAGGCTCGCGCCCTGATCGAACAAGCCGTTGAGCACTACGGCCGACTCGACGTGCTCGTCAACAATGCCGGATGGACAACCCGAGTCGATCATCGAGATCTCGACGCACTCACCGACGAGATTTTTCTGCGCACGTTCGAAGTCAACGTGTTCGGCACGTGGTGGGTCACGAAGGCTGCGATCCCTCATCTCCGCAAGGTCGACGATGGCAACATCGTCAACATCAGTTCGATTGCGGGCGTGCGGCCGCTCGGTTCATCGATGGCGTACTCGATGAGCAAAGCGGCGCTCAATCAGATGACGCAGTTACTGGCAAAGTCGTACGGTCCGATCAGGGTCAACGCTGTCGCTCCTGGTCTCGTGGCAACACCTTGGACCACCGAGTGGGACGATCTTCACGCTGGCGTCGCCGCACGCAACCCGATCCCGCGCTCGGCCACTCCAGAAGATGTCGCCGAAGCGACGCTTGCCTTGGTACGCAACCGCTACGCGTCGGGCACGATCTTCCTGCTCGACGGAGGCTTCACGCAGATTGCGTGAGTTGGCGCTCGACGCGCCCATCGGCGTGTCGGGCGAATCGTGATCCATCGAGTCCATGTACCGGGTCGTCACGATCCCACGGCCAGCCACCGAACTGGGTGCGCTGATAGTCCTCGAAAGCCTGCTGAATCTCGGCTCGAGTGTTCATCACGAATGGGCCGTATTGAGCGACCGGCTCACCGAGTGGACGACCCTGCAACATCAAGATCTCGATCGTTTCGGTTCCGGCGGCCAGTTCGATCTCGCTCGTCGGGTCGACGACAACACCGGTCGACGGCTCGATTGCTTGGCCGTCGATAGTAAGGCCGGCACCCTCGAAGACGTACAGCGTCCGCGCCGACTCGGCCGATGCTGCTGCCGGCATCGGCCATCGGACACCCGGTTCGAGCACGATGTGCCAGATCGCAACGTCGGCTTCGACCCGAGATGCCCACGAGGCAGGGGGTGGGGCTGGTGGTCGGTCGGTTCCGAGCCAACCGGCAATCACTGTCACCGTGACGGAGCGACCATCGTCGTTGGTCACGATGTGGCGCGGAATCTCGTGATCCCACAACATCGAGAAATGCGGGTCGACCATCTTGTCCGCAGCAGGCAGGTTGATCCAGATCTGGAACAGTTCGGCCGGATTGGGTCCATCGCGGTCGAGTAGTGGGAACATTTCGCTATGGACGATCCCGCTGCCGGCGGTCATCCACTGCACGTCGCCACGCCCGAATCGGGCCGCCGCTCCGAGCGAGTCGGAATGGTCGATCAAGCCCTGGCGAACGTAGGTGATCGTCTCGAAACCACGGTGTGGGTGGGCAGGGAAACCGGGCACCGTTTGGCCGTGATACATCCGCCAGCCGTCACGCGGTTCGAAATCCGAGCCGAGTGATCGACCGAGCAAGGATGCGGCCGGGCCCTGCGTGTCGTTGCCGGCCGGGTAGTTGTCGAGATGATGAACACAGAACAGGAACGGATCGACGGTTGGCCATTGGAACCCCAACGGAACGGTCTGAAACACCGGCGGCGTCATGGCAATCAGGCTACGCGCACCGACTCGAATCGACAGCACCCACGTAGAGTCGAACGTGATGACCGACACGACGCAACTGCACGGATCAATCTTGGGGAACCGGGTGCTTCGCACCGAGGACCCTCGCCTCCTGACCGGTGCGGCGACCTACCTCGCCGACCTGGAACTCGATCGGCCGCTGCATGCCGTGTTCGTCCGTTCTGACATCGCCCACGGAGTGATCAACTCGGTCGATGTCGTAGCCGCACACGAAATGCCGGGCATCGTCACCATCTGGACGGCGCTCGAACTTGACGTCAAGCCGCATCACGGGTTTGTGGCGGTTCACAAGGATTTCGCCCGACCGCCTTTGGCAACCGACCGGGTGCGGTTTGTCGGAGAAGCGATCGCCGTGGTGTTCGCCGAGACGCAGTCACAGGGGGTCGACGCTGCCGCCCAGGTGTTCGCCGACATCGATCCGATACCTGCGGTGGTCGACCCCGAACAGGCGCTCGCACCCGGTACCGAACTGCTGTTCCCTAGCCGCGACGACAATGTCGCGGTCACCGAATCGCCTGACCCACCGCTCGACATCGACGCAATCTCCGACACCGTCGTTCGCGGTCGCTACGTCAATCAGCGCGTCGCCGTCGCTCCGATGGAAACACACGCTTGCGCCGCCGTGCCCGAGGCCGACGGTCGACTCACGGTGTGGATCTCCAACCAATTCCCTCACCTCGTGCGGGGGCAGCTGGCGCGGGCGCTCAAGTGTGATCCCGCCGAACTGCACATCCGAACCCCACAGGTCGGCGGCGGGTTCGGTGGTAAGGCGGGCGTGCAACACGAGTACACGGTCGTAGCCGCGGCAGCCCGTCGGCTCGGCAGGCCAGTCGTGTGGATTCCGACCCGTACCGAAGACATGCAGGCCGCGCCTCAAGGGCGCGGGCAGATTCAGTACGCTGAACTTGGGTGTCGCACCGACGGGACGTTCACCGGGCTCAAGGTTCGACTCGTCGGTGATGCGGGCGGATACCCCGGCATCGGCGCTCATCTGCCTGGCGGCACGCGGCGGATGTCACACGGCACGTACCAGTTCCCTGAGATCGAATTCGACCTCGTCGTGGCGGCAACCAACACCGCAGTCGTTGGTGCCTATCGAGGTGCGGGACGTCCAGAGGCGACCGCGCTCCTCGAACGACTCGTCGACCAGGCATCACATGAGTTGGGCATCGACCCGATCGAGCTTCGGCTCCGAAACTTGATCGACGACGAACAGTTTCCGTTCACCACGATCACGGGGAATCGGTATGACACGGGTCGCTACCGGTTGACGCTCCGGGCGGCCGCCGAAGCGATCGGTTATGACGAACTACGACGCCAACAGCAGGTGCGGCGTGAGCGTGGCGACACAATCCAACTCGGCATCGGCGTCGCCTGCTACGTCGAGGTCACGGCTGGCGGCGGCTCCAGCGAGTTCGGCAAGGTCGAAGTCGATCCCGATGGCAGCGCCACGATGTACGCCGGAACGCTCTCGCATGGTCAGGGTCATCAAACCGCGTACGCCATGTTGGTCAGCGATCAGACCGGCATTCCGGTCGACAAGATCACCCTGGTCGACGGCGACACGGATCGTGTTCCGACCGGAGGCGGCACAGGCGGGTCGCGTTCGCTGCAACTTGGCGGGTCGGCCGTCCATCGGGCAACGGAGGTGCTCGTCGAGCGCGCCCGGACACTTGCGGCCCAGTTACTCGAAGCCGACGTGGCCGACATTGTGATCGATAGGGCACTTGGCACGATCGGAGTTGTCGGAGTACCCGCCTCGGCCGTCACGTGGGGTGAGTTGGCGGGTCGGGCCACCGAGCTCGACGAGGCCGACGACGGAGCGCTCAGCGGCGACGCGATCTTTGAGCAGAGCGACGCCACGTATCCGTTCGGGGCACACATCGCCGTCGTCGAGGTCGATACTGAAACGGGTCGGGCGAGGTTGATCCGCCACGTCGCCGTTGACGACTGCGGCACCGTGAT
>JANOTN010000073.1:0-2592 GCA_031416375.1 Ilumatobacteraceae bacterium | reverse complement strand
GCCGCCACAACCGGTGCTCCCGCATCCGCCGAAACTGACGCGGGGGTCGAACCCGACGCTGGTGCCGACGGTGATGTCGGCGACCTCGGCGATCACGGTGGCGTGACCATCACGATGAGCGGTGACCACGAGGTGAGCAGCAACTGGGTGTTCGTCCCGGAGGCGAGCTTCTTCTCGGGTTGGTGGTCGATGACCTTCACCGACCCGTCGATCGAAGCCGGGGCGATACTCGGCCTCTCGTTGGACCCAGCGAATCCGTTCTTCAGCTACGGCGACGGTGAGGTTACCGTCGTCGGTGGCGCCCCACAGTGCACGTTCGACGTCGAACACCAGGATGAGGGCGGAGCCTCTGGCAGCTTCGACTGCGAACATCTGACGGGCGTCACGCTGACCGGGAGCCTCGACGACGTCAGCTTCAGTGGGTCCTTCGACGCCAAGGTGTAGAGCCGAATGCGCGACGCGAACGCCGACGGAGCCGGGTGTGCACCGATAGTCGCTCGGCGGCGACGTACGCACCCCGTCTGGTTCGCCGCTGCCATGCTCTCGGTGCTGGTCGTCGATGGCGGGGCCGTTCCCGCGGGGGCGCAGACACCGCCGGCCCAGTAGCGTTGTGTCTTCCGATCGGGCACCTCATCGCAGCGCCAAATTCGGAGGCCTCGATAACCCGCCACTTGCTGCAACGTAAGCGTCCGACCCTCCGCTTCGAGACGTAGGTCGGGTTTGTCGGGGTTGTTCCATCCGAGATGGTCGATGAAAAGCTTTCGGAACTCCCGACCATCGACAAGCGTCAGCAAACTCGACGCCGTCACGGAGCGATTCCCATGCTACTGACGATGCGGACTGGGTCGCGTCCTGTTCGAGCTTCGACCACGAGTGCTCCGTCACGGTGTAAGGCTGCAATTCGAATCGCCAAATCCTCCTCGGTGACACCGTTTCGAATTGCGCGACGGAGCCGACGATCTGCCTCGCTCGTGAGCGGATGTTGATAGAGGGCCTCAAGGGCATCGGAAGTGTCAGCGTCATGACTGTTGAGCGTCTCGCCAAGTCGGTTCCAGATGCTTCGACGTACGCCTCGTAGTCGGCCGGCCAATGCGGTCGGCGCCGAGAGCGGGCCCTGCACCATCACTTCAAGCAGCCCGTCGTGATCTTGCCGCAGGGCTTGACCGCTTTCACCTGGCGGCGCCTCGAACGCCCGCAGTGCCTCGTGACCGGTGAGGAGCCGGGTGCTGCCGTCGGGGAGAGCAAGTCCAAACCCGTCAATGCCCGCCTGTGCGCACATGGCAGGCCACTCCTCCCGTTGTCTCGCTCGGTCGGCGGGAGCGGGTGGCGTCGACGAGGTCGGGCATCGCAGCCACCTTTCGAGCGAGCTCAGCGTCGCTGGCTTCCAAATCATGCCAGTACTGGTACGCAAGGCTTGAAGCGTCGACGTCTCCACCGTCATCGACGTCGTCGAGTTGCCCGTTGTACAGGTCCACTATCAACTTCGTTTCGCCCTGGGTGCCGAAAAACCGTTCGTCTGAGCCGAAGGCCTCGGCGTTGGCTTCAAGGCGTGCGGCAATGCGTTGACGAAGCGAGATGACTGTGTCGACCGATTCATGAAAGAACGAGTAAACGAGCACCTCGTCGGCGAGCTGACCGATGCGGTCAACCCGACCTGCTCGCTGGATCAGTCGTATGATCGCCCACGGCAGGTCGTCGTTGACGACGATGTGGCCATCCTGAAGGTTCTGCCCTTCGCTGAGAACGTCAGTAGCAACAAGGATCCGAAGTTCGTTGTCGAGGTGCGGCACCTCGTGTCCAGGCAGAGTGGTAGACACCGGAGCGAATCGATAGGCAACAGCGGTTGGATCTTCGTTGTCGCCCGTGGCCAGGCCGACGTGGTCGATCCCGGCAGCCTGCAACTGTGTCGCGACATACACAGCGGTATCGCGGTACTCCGTGAAGATGAGCACCTTGTCCTCTGGGTGAGCCACATGGAGTAGCTCGATTAGCGCATCCAGCTTCGAGTCCACATCAGGTGTCCACGGGCCGAACCAGTTGAGCAACTCTCGAAGATCGGCCGTGTCCAGATCGAGGTCCTTTCGCAACTCCGTCGTGAATAGCTCAGGTCTGATCCACGTGACGCCTGCGGGAGAAGCGCTTACCAGAGCCGCGTACCGTGCTTCGGGGTCGTCGCCGAGGCGCTCGGCTCGATCGAGGTCGGATTCAGTTGGGTCGTCGTCGTCCGCGAGACTGCTGTCAACGATTGTTCCGGTTGGAACCGGTAAGCCCTGGTCCAGTGCGTATGCGAACAGCTCGTTCCTGGCGATGTGACGACGCAGTGAGAGCACGAAGGAGTGTCCGCACGACGACAGGCGCTTGTAAAACGTCGTGCGTACGAACCCGGCTACCTGGCCCCGAGCGCGATTCAGCCGGTCGACAAACGCGGATTCATCTGCGCTGAAGTTGACATCCCGTCGCCCGTAATTCCGGAGTTCGTAACGGGGTAGGCGCAGTGCGCTGAGCACGCCAAGCGTTCTGTCACTTGCCATTGCGGCAGCCGGGTCGCCGGGCCCGAACGAGTGCTGAATTGGCATCGGTGTTCTCGTCGGA
>JANOTN010000072.1:0-3716 GCA_031416375.1 Ilumatobacteraceae bacterium | reverse complement strand
CGGCGAGGTCGGCGTTCGGGCCGTCGATTTCTGAACCTTCGTCGATAGCCCCGATGAGCGAATTCCTCGAACTCCCCGACGCCATTTCGCGCCATGTACATGACGGCGACATCGTCGCCCTCGAAGGTTTCACACATCTGATTCCGTTCGCCGCCGGCCACGAAATCATTCGGCAGGGTCTCACGAACCTAACGCTGATTCGATTGACCCCGGATCTGATCTACGACCAGATGATCGGTGCCGGCTGCGCCAGCAAGCTGATCTTCTCATGGGGCGGCAACCCTGGCGTTGGCTCGCTGCATCGGATGCGAGACGCAATTCAGGATCAGTGGCCGAGGCCGTTGGAGATCGAGGAACACAGCCACGCCGGGATGGCCGAACGATGGAGGGTCGGCGCTTCGGGTCTGCCGTTCGGTGTGCTGCGCGGATACGTCGGTACGAGCCTCGCTGAACACACGTTGACAATTCAGCCGATCACCTGCCCATTCACTGGTGAGGTGTTGACGGCGGTACCGGCGCATAACCCTGACGTCGGCATCATTCACGCTCAACAGGCCGACCGGCACGGCAACGTGATGCTGTGGGGCATCTCCGGCGTCCAGAAGGAATGTGTGCTTGCGTCGAAACGGGCGATCGTCACAGTCGAGGAAGTGGTTGATTCGTTCGAGCCCAAGGTCAACGGCGTCGTACTGCCGTCGTGGGTGATCGACGCGATCGTTGTTGTGCCGGGAGGCGCGCATCCGTCGTACGCCCATGGCTACAGCGAACGCGACAACGCCTTCTACGCCGCTTGGGATGCGATCGGCCGCGACCGTCAAGCGTTCACGACGTGGCTCGACGAACTGCGAGCAGGAGCACCATGAGCGACTACGCCGTTGACTCCACCGTTGACTCCACCGTTGACTCCACCGTTGACTACACCGTTGACTACACCACGGACGAGATGATGACGATCGCAGCCGCACGAGCACTCGACGACGGCGTCGTCTGCTTCGTCGGGATTGGTCTTCCGAGCACTGCGACGAACATCGCTCGCCGGATGCACGCACCCAATGCCGTGCTGATCTACGAGTCGGGTTGCATCGGTGCCAAGCCAACTCGTTTGCCTGCGTCAATCGGCGACGGCGTTTTGGCCGAACATGCCGACGCAGTGATCGGTGTGCCAGAGATCTTTGCCTACTGGCTGCAAGCCGGACGCGTCGACATCGGGTTTCTTGGTGCCGCCCAGATCGACCGGTTCGGGAATCTCAACACCACCGTGATCGGCCCGTATGACAACCCGATTACGCGGTTGCCCGGTGCCGGGGGAGCGCCGGAGATCGCCGCCAACGCCGGCGCAATCATCATCACGCTGCGTCACAGTGCCCGAGCCTTCGTCGAGAAACTCGATTTCGTCACCTCGTTCGGGCACGGTTCTGGTGCCGGTGATCGTGAACGGCTCGGGCTGCGCGGTCGTGGTCCGATCGCTGTGATTACCGACCTCGGAATCCTCGAACCCGATCCAGAGACTAAAGAATTGACGCTGACCAGCGTGCATCCCGGTGTGACGGTTGATCAGGTGCAGGCGGCGACGGGTTGGCAGTTGCGAGTTGCTGAGCACGTCTCGGAGACGGCCGCGCCGACCGACGATGAGCTGCGCGTGATGCGCGAATTGAAGAGCGCCTGATGTCGGAATCACTCAGCTTCAACTCGTTCACATACGACGCCGTTCCTGGCCGTGTCGTGTTTGGCTGCGGGTCTCGCAACACGATCGCTGATGAGGCGCGAGCGCTCGGGTCGAAGCGGATTTTGCTCGTCGCCAGCCCATTCGAAGACGCCCTCGCCGACGATGTTGGATCTGTGCTCGGCGATCTCGTCGTCGGTCGGTTCAGCGACGTCGTCCAGCACGTACCGGTCGCCAAGGCCCAAGCCGCGGTGGCGATGACCCGAGAACTCAACGCCGACACGATCGTCACGATCGGCGGCGGTTCGTCGACCGGATTCGGCAAGGCGATCGCCCTCGAACTCGACATCAAACAGATCGCAGTGCCGACCACATACGCCGGTTCGGAGATGACGACGATCTACGGGATGACCGACGGTGATCACAAGCAGACCGGCAAGAACGTCCGGGTCAAGCCGCACGTTGTGATCTATGACCCCGAATTGACCGTCACGTTGCCACCTTCGATCGCTGGGCCTTCAGGCATGAACGCGCTTGCGCACTGTGTCGAGGCGCTCTACGGCCCGGGTGCCAACCCGATTATCTCAGTCGTCGCCCTGGAGGGTATTCGGGCGCTGACCCGCAGCCTGCCAGCGGTGTGCGCAAGACCTGATGACATCGAAGCCCGTTCTGACGCGATGTACGGGGCTTATCTCGCCGGCGTCGCGCTGGCGACCGGTGGCACGGCGTTGCATCACCGTGCGTGCCATGTGCTCGGCGGCATGTTCAATCTCAACCACGGCGACATGAACGCCGTCGTGTTGGGTCACGCTGTCGGCTACAACGCTCCTGCGATCCCCGAGATCATGACCCGGATCGGCGACGCACTTGGTGTCGCTCCGGCTGAGGTTGCCGGGGCGCTGTTCGACCTGTCGGTGTCAATCGGTGCGCCAACCCGTCTGGAATCGATCGGGATGCCTGGAGACGGCATCGATGAGGCGGCCCGCCGAATCGTGATCGACGCCGCAGCCAACGTCCGGACACCAGAATACGAAGGCATCAAGGCGATGCTCGAAGCCGCCTTCCACGGCCACCGCCCGCAATAGTCGGTTGATATACGAACGAGTGACCACACGATCGGCACGGCTTGTTGATGGTATGGTCGTTGGTATGGCATCGAAGAAGATCACGGTCACTCTTGAGGTGGATCAGGTCGAGCAAATTCGCCGAATGGTCGATGATGGGAAGGCAGCGACGATCTCTGGTTTCGTCCAACACGCCGTCGGTGTCGCTCTTGATGATGCGGCCGGATGGGGTGCGATGCTGGCGCAAGCACTTGAGGACACCGGCGGTCCGCTCT
The DNA here is from genome assembly GCA_031416375.1 of Ilumatobacteraceae bacterium. Lineage (GTDB taxonomy): Bacteria > Actinomycetota > Acidimicrobiia > Acidimicrobiales > Ilumatobacteraceae > Ilumatobacter. The sequence continues at coordinate 714 of JANOTN010000072.1, read as the reverse complement.
CGGCCGAAGAGAAGGCCTGGGCGGACGACGTGTTGGGGGTCACGAAGAGGCGTCGGCGGACGGCTGCATAGTGGCTGGCGTCACCTTTGATGCCGGCGGTTTGATCGCCCTTGACCGCGACGATCGCCGAGTGATTGCGTTGCTCGTCAGGGCAGTCGAGACAGGAAGCCGCGTGACCGTGCCGACGACCGCCTTGGCACAGGCGATTCGGCGACCCGAACGACAGGTCCGGATCTCCAAGTTGATCCGCCAACCCAACACCGACGTCGTCGAACTCGGGCGAGTCGATGCAGTCAATGTTGGCCGACTACTCGCGGCGAGTGGCACGGCAGATGTGGTCGACGCTCACATCGTGGTTTGCGCCCGTCGCGCTGGACAACGGGTGGTCACCTCAGATCCCGACGACCTGAGGCACCTCGATCCCTTGATCCAACTCGTCGTGGTCTGAACCAGACCAACTCTTCGACGATCAGAGTCAGGTCAGTAGATGATGTCGAGCGAATAGCGCACTGCGCGATCCAACTGGGCTCGGACGATATCGTCGAGGTGGCCGACCGCCCGAGATGAGTTTCGTCGCCGACCGGCCGCCGATCGGAGACGCTAGCCCGTGGTGTGAATGGTCGAGTCCGGCGCGTTGGAGCGTTGGCTCGCCTCGATCAGGATGTCGGTCGCGGCGTGTGGTGCATCGTGCAACAACGTCCCGAACTCACCGGG
>JANOTN010000071.1:0-10978 GCA_031416375.1 Ilumatobacteraceae bacterium | reverse complement strand
CCGAGCAGCGACGAGACGACATCATCTCGCGGTGCCTCGCGCCGTTCGGCAACCAAGGACCGCATGTACCGATAGACGGTGCGGGCGGCATCGGCACGTATCAATCCATCGGGATCTTGCGCCGACGACGTGTGCATCAGGGCCTCCGCCCATCCGAGGAACACGTCGAGATCCGACAACGGCATGCCCATCATTTGCATGAACACCGCTGTCGGGAACCGAAGCGCGACGTCTCCCATGAAATCGCACCGCCCGGCGCTCGTCAGCGGTTCCACCAACTCGCGCATCCGGGCGCGGATCTGATCCTCGCCGGCCTCGATCACGCCTCGACTAAACAGCGGATTCAGGATCTGCCGGTAAAAAGTGTGTTCTGGCGGATCGACACTCGAAGGAATCCACCGGTGCGTATCTTCGACGTGATAGAGGGTTTGGCGACTGGAGAACCGGGCCGGATCACTGAACGCCTCGGTGACGTCGTCATAGCGCAACAGATACCACAAGTCCCACGGCGCAATATCACTCCGGAAGGCCGGTGCCTGTTCACGAAGTTCGTCCCAACGTTGTGGCCAGCGGACCAACATCTCTGCATCGACGGCGTGATCGAAACCGTGCAGCAACGGCACCTCGACACGATCGGCCACGATCAACTGCGCAAGCTGACGAGCACTTTGCCCTCGTCATTGGGGTGCTTGAGCGCTGCATACGCGGCGGGCAATTCGTCGAGTGTGACGCGATGCGTGATCATCGACTCGAACGGCAGTCGATCACGGGCCACGGCGTCGATCGTGTGGGTGAACTCGGCGGTCGTGTACCACGAGGTGAACACGATCTCGAGCTCCTTGACGAGCGCGATTTGGGTGTCGATCGGAACCGGTTGGTGGTGATAGCCGGCCACGACGATGCGGCCGCCGCGTGACACCAGTCGGACGGCGTCACCGAGGCGACCACCGGCACAATCAAAGATCACATCCGGCTTTTGGCCGCAAGCCGAACGAAACTCACGGGCGACGTCACCGCTGATCGGGTCGATTGTCGCCGACGCGCCGAAGCCGACCGCCAATGTTCTTCGGGCGTCAACTGGATCACTCACGACCACACCGTGAACCCCGTGGGCAACCAGCCATGCCGTCACGGCCAGCCCGATCGGGCCGGCTCCAATCACGAGCACTCGCTCGAAACCATCAAGACGAGCCCTCCGGACCGTATGTAACCCGATTGCCAACGGCTCGACCAACGCCCCGAGGTCGTAGCCGAGATGGTCGGGCAGACGAAATGTCTCCCGGTCTCCGGAGACGACAAGGTCGGCGAACCCGCCGGCGGCAGTGACTCCGAGGGCTCGATACGTCCGGCAGTGGGTCGGGTCGCCGCTCAAACACGGGCCGCACTGGGAGCATCCGATCACCGGCATCACCGCCACGCGTTGGCCAATACGCGACCGGGCGAGATCGCCGCCCACGTCAACGATCTCGCCTGAAATCTCGTGGCCGAGCACAAAGCCGTCAGGTAGCCCGTAGGTGTCGGCATGCAGGTCGGAGCCGCACACCCCGGCATGGTCGACGGCGACAAGCAACTCACCCTGCGCCGGCGTCGGCTCAGGTCGTTCCTCAATCCGGAGTTGATTCCCGTACAGACATGCTGATCGCATCATCAACCTCTCGCCGGAACCTCAGGAGTGGCGCACCAAACAACCGGTGTCCGAGTCTCACCCACACGCCGAAAGCAACCCTCCGCTTGTCGAACGGGGCCAGGCAATGGCTCGATTGGCAGCCCACGACCGTCGGCCACGAACTCCCATGACTCGCCGTCGACATCAAACTCGATCCGCCGCGGCACACCACGATCGTCGTTCTCAACCACGCCCGCAACCGATTCTGCGACGTGTGCCACTCCATCGGCGGCACGAATACCGAACCCAAACCCGTTGCGTCCGAAAGCAACATGGCCAGCCTCCACCGAGCCGTCGTCGTAGGCAGTCGCCCACGTACACCAGGCGTCGCTGAGATGACCTGATGTGATCGGGTCGTCGACATAGTTGTGCCGACCAGATGCGAGGTGGACCTCGTCGACTCCCACAAACCCATCGACGGGCCGGCCAACGACGTGTCCGGTCACGCGGAAGATTCGCGACGCGTAGAGCATCCCGTCCTCGCCGGGCAAATGCCACCGAAGCGCCGGGGTCACCTCTGAACCAGTGACGTCGAGCAGGTCACCCTCTGACCAGCGAACCGAACCCGGTGAGAGATCGACAAGCAGTGCCAGCGAGGAATCATCGGATCGAACGGCGACGAGATCAATCTGATGGCGGGCCACGCCGTCCCGACCCGCGTTGCTCTGGATCAACAAACGCGCCGGCCACGAGCCGGGTGCCGAGAAGCGCCGCATCGCCGAATAGATGTCCGGCTCAGCCGATCGTGTTCGGAACACGGACCACACGTACGTGGACTCGCGAAACAGCCCGTGCCGATCCGTCGCGTCGAGCAGGTCCTGTGGAGCCCAGTCGTGACGCCCGGCAACAACACGGAGCCGGTCAGCCACCGCTCACGGCCAACAATCGGTTGTCGAAGATCGGACCGCGTTTCGAATCCCAGGTGATCTCGTAGGCCCCCGCCAACCGGCCGAACAACTCGGCCGATACATACCCGTTAGGCCCGGCAACACTCGGCCCGTACATCTGGTTCGGTTCGGCGGTCATCACGCCACCGGCAAGAATGACGTTGTCGTGCTCGTCGGTCAACGATCCATCGAGCACAACTTCGAACCGGTGACAGTCATGCGAATGACGGGGCAGCATGTAGCCGGGTGGGGCCTTGAAGACGACAACCGCAGGTGTCTCCGAGTCGAACGGGTCACCCAGAGCGAACATCCGGTAGCCCATCCCGTCGAACGGCACGCACGCGTCGACGAGCGGCTGCAGATACGGCGCAGGCACATGCTGGAAGAAGTCATCGTCATGAATCGACAAGAAGTTTGCGCCGCGTTCAACCAGCGACGAAATCGGTGGCGCTTCTCCAGTCACGGGGAACTCGTCGATCTTGTTGGCCTTGCGTGGGCCACGCGGCGTCTCCCAATACAACTCGTAGGTCCCGAGGATCGAGCCAAACACCTCAAGCACGACATAGCCGCCCGGCTCAGCGATGTGCGGACCGTACATGTCCATATGGTGGGCGAGCATCACGTCGCCGGCTTGATACCGACGACCGGTCGAGTCGGTGAAACCTCCGTGGAGCACAACCTCGAACCGTTCACAGTCGTGACAGTGGCGAGGGAAGACGTGACCGACGCCCGCCTTGATCAAGACGACACCAGGGGTGTCGAGTCGGTGGGGGTCGCCGAGCGCGAAGATCGACGTTGGGAGTCCGTTGTCGCGACCCTGCTCGACCAAGGTCCGCAGGAACTCGGCGGGCACCCGGTCCCAAAACGTGTCGTCGTGAATGCTGAGTGACACAACCGGCTGCTCAGAACGCCGACCGGTGATGGCCGCCGTCGACTTCGATCCAGTTGCCGTTCACGTATCCGGCGAGATCGGAACACAGGTAGACGATCGTCGAGGCGATCTCGCGAGGGTCGCCCATCCGCCCGGCAGGCACACGAGCTTGCTCTCGCATCCACGTTGTGATTTCATCATCAGATGTCAGTCCGACGTTGCGTTTGAGATAGTCGTAGGCGTTCTGCGTGGCGATCCACCCGGGTGCGATCGTGTTGATCGTGATCCCGTAGCGGGCGTACTCGTCAGCGACGGTCTTGAGTAAGCCCGTCGTCGACGGACGCGTAGCGTTGGCGATGACGTGGTGGATGGCACCCTCAGGCTCCTTGGCGGCGGCCGAACCGACGTGCACGTAGCGACCCCAACCGGCCGCCTTCATACCAGGCAGCACTTCGTGGAGCAGGTAGATCTGACTCATCGTGTAGCTGCGGAACGAATCGACGTACTGCTCGTAGTTGGTGATGTCGTCAAAGTCGCCGACGATGTTGAACTTGGTCTGGCCAATCACAATCAACGGAGGACCGAAGGCGTCGCGGGTCTCCTCGACGGCGCGCTTGACATCGTCAAGGTCGGTGATATCGGCAGTGATCCCAACCGCCGTTCCGCCCCGCTCGCGAATCGACTCGACTGCGAGGTCGATGTCGGCTCTCGTGCGAGCGACGATCGCCACTTTGCAACCTTCTGCTGCCAGCATTTCGGCTGCATCGCGGCCCATCCCCTTGCTGCCCCCGGTGAAGAACACCACCTTGCCCGAAATTCCGAGATCCATCCCAGCCCCTTCGACGTGTGCGACACACAGTAGCCGAGGCCATCGTGCTCGGTCCAAAAATAGGACACTGATTTCTCCAAAGCAGGCGACTGACCGGCCGGTAGCGTCGAACGGGCATGGCATCGGCGTCGCTCGCACCGTTTCGATCACGCAACTTCAGGTTGATGTGGATCGGTGCTTTGGTCTCGAACATCGGAACCTGGATGGAAACGGTGGCCCTCACGTATTACGTCGCCGAAACGACGGGAAAGGCTTCGTGGTCAGCAATCGTCGGTGCTGCGGGCTTCCTGCCGAACGGTCTGCTCGGGCCGATCGGTTCGGCGATGGCAGACCGCTGGAGTCGGCGACGGATGCTGGTGATCGGCGGCGCAGCGGCCGCAATCGTGGCCGCGATTCTCGCCGTCTGGGTCGGTGGCGGAGGGGCGACGCCGTTGGGCATCGCCGGCCTGAGTTTGGTCGCCGGTTGTATCGGAGCGTTCACGTTCCCGGCTTTCCAATCGATCCTTCCCGACCTGGTTCCACGCGAACACCTCATCGCAGGCGTCGGATTGTCGAACGCTCAGTGGAACCTCGGCCGGATCCTCGGCCCAGGTCTCGCCGCCGTGGCGATCTCGATCGGCGGTATCGGCGCAGCACTGTGGTGCAACGCGATCAGCTTCTTGGCGGTGATCGTTGCGGTCGCGCTCGTGAAGGTACCGAGCCGAGTCAGTGAGCGAAGACCGGTCTTCAGTGCGCTCGCCGACGGATTCCGCTTCGCCACCAATCACCCGGCAATGCGTCGAATGCTGGTCGTGATGCTGCTGACCATTCTGATCGCATCACCGTTCATCGCCTTCGTGGCGCAGATGGCAACCAACGTGCTGCATGGTGACGAGAAGACCACTTCGGTGTTGGTCACTGCGCAAGGAATTGGTGCGGTGGCGGCGGCGTTCACGCTTGGCACCGTCTCGAAACGGTTAGGCGTCAACAATCTGATGTTTCTCGCGGTCGGGCTGCTCGGCCCGGTCTTGGTCGCCTACGCCGTGGCACCAAACATCTGGGCTTCGGCCCCGGCGCTGCTGGTACTCGGCCTGTGCTACGGATACGCGTTCACATCGTTCTCGAGCATTGCGCAGCAAGCCGCGCCCGACGCGATCCGTGGCCGGGTGATGGCGGTCAACTTCATGGTGCTCGGTATCGGATTCCCGGTCGGCTCATTGATCCAAGGCCAGATCGCCGACGCAATAGGACTGCGTTGGACGACGGCCGGCTCTGGCATTGTGCTTGCCGCCGGATTGCTGGCGCTCGTGCCCTGGCAGCGCCGCGCCGCCGCATTCGTCGCCTCCTAGCGGCTGCCGCCGGCGACGACGAGTTCCTCGCCAGTGATGTAGCTCGCTCGATCCGACAACAGGAACACAACCGCCTCGGCGACCTCGTCCGGATGGCCCCCGCGACCGACAGGGATTCCTTCGGTGAACTTGGCCATCAAGTCGGCCGACACCGTGTCGGAACGTGGCGTCAAGATCAGGCCAGGCACCACCGTGTTGACCCGAATATTCTCCGGCGCAAGCGCTCTGGCGCAGGCACGACCGAACGAGTTGAGCGCACCTTTGCTCGTCGAGTAACCGACCATCAGTGGGTTCGGTGAGACGGCGCTCAGCGAGGAAATGTTCACGATTGCACCACCACCGGCAGCCTGCATGTCGGGACGCACCGCCCAGGTCGTGATGTAGGGGGCATCGACGTTGGTCGCTTGAAATCGACGCCAGCGTTCCCAGGTGAGTTCGTCGACCGTCATCAGGTGCGTGTAGGCAGCGTTGTTGACGAGCAGCGTGATCGGACCCAGGGCATCACGTGCCTGCGAGACCAACGATTCGGTCTGCTCCCGGTCGCCGAGGTCGGCTTTGATCGCGATTGCCCTGCGTCCGTGCGCCTCGATCGCCGAAACCGTCTCGGCAGCAGCTGCATCGTCGCGGCGGTATCCGAAGGCGATATCCGCTCCTCGCGCAGCGAGCGCGATGCAGATCGACCGGCCGATGCCCTGACCACCGCCGGTCACCAACGCGGTTCGGCCAGCAAACTCGTGCGTCTCCATCTTCACTCCCAGCGGAAGTCTGGAGTTCGCTTTTCGAGGAAAGCCATGCGTGCTTCGTTGGAGTCGGCGTGACGCTTGACTCTGCCGGTGTAGTCCTGCTCCAGCCGATAACCATCTTGCAGCGACAGTGATTCGACGCGGTTGGCGGACTCCTTGGCGAGACGAACCGCGATTGGGCTCTTGGCGGCGATCGAACGGGCGATGCCGAGTGCCGTCTCCATCAACTGATCCGGCGGAACCACCGCTTCGATACCTCCGCGTCGATAGATCTCCTCGGCCCCAACAAACTCGCCGGTGAGGAACATCCGCTTGGCCAGGAACGGACCGACGAAACGCTGAGCGTGGCGCACGCCACCGAGCACGCCGACATTGATCTCGGTCAACGCAAAGCTGGCGTCGTCCGATGCAACCACCAGATCGCAGGAGGCAGCAATTGCGACGCCCGCACCGATCGCTTTGCCGTGCACTGCCGCAATCACGGGAATCCCACACTCGAAGATCGACCAAAAACACTCGCGGGCGACCTTGCCGGGGTCGACCTGATAGCGGGCATCGAACTGCGGCTGGCGATCTTCGAAGCGGCCGTCAGGGCGGAATCGTTTCGGGGAATCCTGCAGGTCGACACCACCACAGAACAACTTGAGGTCCGGCGACGATCGAAGGATCGCCACCGACGCGTGGCGCGAGGAGCTCAACGAATCAAAGACTTCCTTGATCTCGTTGAACGTCTGAAACGACAGGGCATTCACCGGTGGACGCTTGAGCGTGACAATCGCGATGCGGTCTTCGATTTCGAGCGTGACGTGGTCCATCGTTGTGTTCCTCATTGACAATCAGAATGGCGCGTTGGCCGCGCCACTTGACAGTATCGTCATGCCGATGCACACGAAGCTTCCGATGTCCGACGCTCACATGTCCAACGGCGACGCAGCGTTTCTGACGCCGGCTTCGATTCGGCAACCTGCCAATGCACTCGGGCCGAGGGCACAACGGACGATCACCCGAATCATCGAAGCGACTCGTGACGTGTTCCTGACCCGCGGCTACTCCGGCACGACCATCGACGAGATCGCACGACTTGCCGATGTCTCTCGAGCATCGTTTTACACGTACTTCCCGTCGAAGCGGGAAGTGTTGCTCGCCGTCGGTGCTCAATCGGCGAGCGAATGCTCGAGCATGATCGACCGACTCGACGAGGTCGGAACGAGTCGCAACGAGTTGACGCAGTGGGTCAACGACTTTTTCGATTTCCTCGACGTACACGGCAGTTTTTCGTTCGCCTGGACGCAAGCCGCCCACGAAGACGAGGAGATTCGGCTGGCTGGCATGAAGCGACATCTCGGCTTGTGTAAGCACCTCGGTGTGGCACTGTCAGCCACATCAGGCAAGCCCTCCCGAGATCCGGTGACGCTCGGCGTGATCGCTTTCAGCACGCTCGAACGCGGATGGAACTATTCGCAGTTGTACGCCGACACCATCGGGCGCCAAGTCATGATTCGTTCGATCGCCAATACGTTGTGGGGCGCTGCACGCCAACCCGTCTAATGATCGGTGACCTGTTCGCGCTGGACGCGACTGACAATCCGCTGCGATTCCGTTGGACCCCTTCATCACGTCTGTTCACCCCTGGCTCGACGTTGCAGGGAGGCGCTGGTCTGGGTGCCGCCGTTCGGGCGATGGAGGCAGCAACCGCGCGTCCATTGATCTGGGCGACCGCCCAGTATCTGTCGTTCGCTCCGTTCGGCGGCGAGATCGAGTTGACGGTGACGCTCGAAGTCGCAGGCCACAACACCACCCAGGCGCGCTGCGTGGTCTCCCGTGACGGTATCGAGATCCTCACGACGCACGGTGCGCTCGGGAGCCGCCAGTTTGAGATCGACGGCGTGTGGTGCACGCCGCCCGACGTTGGTCGACCTGACGATTGTGAGCCGTTCCGTTTCTTTGTCCCCGGTCGAGGCGATCTCAGCGATCTCGTCGAAGTGCGGCTCGCTCGCGGCCGTCAGCTCGCCGAGGTCGAGAGCGGGCGCGGCGCGGGTGACGCCACCTTCTGGGTTCGTTGCTGGGCCGGTATCCACCACATGACCGTCGCCGATTTGGCGTTCATCGGCGATTTCATGCCTCTCGGGTTCGCCGACGCGATCGGTGGTCGTTACGCCGGCAACAGTCTCGACAACACGATCCGCGTCGGTCAGCTCGCGCCGACCAAGTGGGTGTTGTTGGCGACTCACGTCCAACAGATCGCCAACGGCTTCGGGTACGGCCGAGCTGAGTTGTGGGCGGACGATGGCACGCTGCTCGGCGAGGTCAGCCAGTCGGCTGTGCTTCGCCATCACGATTCGATCCACCGACGGACCGCAGCCGGCAAGACCTAGTGTTGCGGGGGGCGGCGCTGGAGCGAGGCGAGCAACGGTTGGCTGTACGCCACCCGGCCGGTGATTTTGGCGGGATCGCAGCTACACAGCACGAGCGCAGCTTCGGTCATCCACGAGATGTCCTCAGTCGGGAAGCCCTTGACCAGGTCGTGCGCCCCAGCGCCGGGCGTAATCACGTTGTCCCACGGTGCCAGCGAGTTGACAGCGATGCCGTCGTCGAACACTTCGGCGGCAAGCCCCGTGGTGAAACGATCGAGCGCCGCCTTGACCATGCCATAGACCGAGAAGCCGCGCTTGTACAACTCCATGTAGGGCGGCCCCTGCGGATGGATTCCAGCTCGGCTGGTGATGTTGAGGATCCATCCCTGCTTGCGCTGGCGCATGCCGGGCACCACGAACTGGGCAAGTTCAAACGGGGCCCGAACCTGGACCTCGAACATCAGGTTGTAACGCTTCTCGGGGAACTCCTCGAACGGCACATAGAACGTGACGGCGGCGTTGTTGACGAGGATGTCGATCGGACCCAACTGCTCAACTGTTTCGTCGACCATTCGGCGACGATCCTCTGACTTGGAGATATCGGCCTGGATCGGAACCACGGTTCCACCGGCGTCGGAGATCCGCTTGACCACGTCGGACAGCGACCCGACGTACTTCGGATCAGGATCAAGTGTGCGAGCTGCGACCGCGACCTTGGCCCCGGCCTCGGCGAGCCGCTCGGCGATTCCGGCTCCGATCCCGCGACTGGCGCCGGTGATCAACGCAACCTTGCCCTCGCACTCCAAGTTGTTGGCAATCGACATGAACTTGACGTTAGTGTCAGATGGCCTACCCAAACGAACCTGGTCACGCCTGCTCCGGTTTCTGACATCCTCGTCAAGTGGCGTACGCTCGTCTTCGTGACAAACAAAATGTGTGAAGGACGGGTGTGCATTGTGACCGGGGCCGGGCGCGGCATTGGTCGGGAGTACTCCCTCATGTTGGCCCACCACGGAGCAAAGGTCGTTGTCAACGACTTCGGCGGTGCCCGCGACGGCACCGGCGCTGACGTTGGCCCCGCCCAAGAGGTCGTCAACGAGATCATCGCCGCCGGAGGCGAGGCAGTCGCCCACGTCGGCGACGTCAGCAGTCTCGATGACTCGCGAGCGATGGTGCAGTTGGCGATCGACACGTTCGGCGGGCTCGACGTGCTCGTCAACAATGCCGGCATTCTGCGTGACCGAATGCTGTTCTCGATGACCGAGGAGGAGTGGGACGCCGTCATCAAGGTCCACCTCAAGGGCACCTGGGCACCCAGCCGGGTGGCTTCCGAGTATTGGCGTAACCGAGCCAAAGAGGGCCTCACCAACGACGCCCGCCTGATCAACACGACCTCGGTGTCGGGGATTTACGGCAACCCCGGTCAGACGAACTACGGGGCCGCCAAGGGGGGCATCGCCGCCTTCACGTTGATTGCCGCCGAAGAACTCGCACGGTATGGCGTCACCTCCAATGCCATCGCCCCTGGCGCACTCACTCGCCTCACCGAGGACCTTGGTCTGCCCGACGAGATGATCGGCCGGTTCGGCCCTGAGTGGGTCGCTCCCGTAATCACCTGGCTCGCCTCCACACAATCGGCCGATGTCACAGGACAGGTGATCGAGTCATCTGGAATGATTCTCGGGATTGCCGAAGGCTGGCGGCGCGGCCCGCACGTCGACAACCCACCGGCCGATCCTGAAGAGGTCGACGCAATCATCCGTGACCTGCTCTCGCGAGCGACCCCTCGCACCAAGATGTCGGAGCTCGGCTGATGGGTGAGGCTTGGATCATCGACGGTGCCCGCTCGCCGCGCGGTAAGGGCAAGTCGAACGGCTCGCTGCACCACATCCACCCCCAGGAGTTGCTCGGCCAGGTGTTCAACGCGCTCGCCGAGCGCAACGGGATCGAGATCAGTGACGTCGACGACGTGATCGTCGGCAACGGGAACCCGGCCGGCGACCATGGTGCCTGTATCGGCCGGATGGCGGTACTCGCCGCTGGTTGGCCCGTCGAGGTGCCGGGCGTCACGCTCAACCGGTTCTGTGGTTCCGGTCAGCAGGCCGTCACGTTCGCGGCGATGGGAATCCAGGCAGGTCACCAACAACTCGTCGTTGGCGGAGGCATCGAATCGATGTCACGCTGGCCAGTGCCGGACGGACCGCCCGACTTCACGTCCGGCAACGCCGCCCTGCGCGAGCAGTTCCCGCTCGTCCCGCAGGGCATCTCTGCCGACCTGATCGCCACGATCGAAGGCTTTA